>JAZSIZ010000132.1:0-23148 GCA_045534015.1 Victivallaceae bacterium
TAAGCTCCTTGTTGTTTTATACGGTTGGCGAACCATATATAAAATAGCATGGAGCTTGCCTTTTGTAAACTTGAAGCTGAAGCTATTCGGTAACATACCGGCTCAGCCGGTAGTTTTTTTACGCTGAAGCAATATAAAAAATCACCCCTGAAATAACGGTTATTTCAGGGGTGTAATTTTTTACAGGATCAAAGTGTTACTTATCCTGTTCGATAGCGGCCTGGGCAGCGGCAAGACGTGCCAGCGGGACCCGGAACGGACTGCAGGAAACGTAGTTCAGACCAACCGCATGACAGAATGCCACGGATTTCGGATCACCGCCCTGCTCACCGCAGATACCGATCTTCAATTCCGGACGGGTGCTGCGTCCGCCTTTGACCGCAAATTCGATCAGGCGTCCGACACCACGGGTGTCGATAGTCTGGAACGGGTCGGCATCCAGCAGCTTCTTGCAAAGATAATCGGGCAGAAAAGCACCAACGTCATCACGGCTGAAACCAAAGGTCATCTGGGTCAGGTCGTTAGTACCGAAGCTGAAGAATTCCGCAACTTCCGCCATCTGATCAGCCAGCAATGCGGCACGGGGGATCTCGATCATCGAACCGATTTTGTAATCGATCTTTTTCAGATCATAACGTTTTGCCACATCGGCAGCGACCTCTTCAAGAATCGCCTTTTTGAAGCGCAATTCGGAAACATCGCAAGTGACCGGGATCATGATTTCCGGCACGCAATTGCCGACTTCAACCGCCGCTTCCAGAATGGCACGCATCTGGGCGCGGGCGACTTCCGGATAGGTGATTCCCAGACGGACACCACGATGTCCCATCATCGGGTTGCTTTCGTGGAGAGCTTCAGCACGTTTGGCGATCTCCATCGGATCGATTCCCAGAGCAGAAGCCAGCTCTTTACGTTTGCTGCTTTCATTCGGCACAAATTCGTGCAGCGGGGGATCGAGCAGACGGAAAGTTACCGGTTTGCCCTCCATGGCGATCAAGGTGTCTTTGACACTGGATTTCATGTAGGGGAAAAGTTCGGTGATCGCGACTTCACGCTCGGCGGCACTGTTGGCAAGAATCATCTTGCGCAGATAGAAGAGCGGTTTTTCACTGTTTTTGCCATAAAACATGTGTTCCGTACGGAAAAGTCCGATACCTTCAGCACCGAAAGAACGGGCGACTTTGGCATCTTCCGGAGTATCGGCATTAGCACGGACACCGAGCTTACGGTATTTATCCGCCAGAGCCATGAAACGCTGGAACATCTTGTTTTCGCTGGAATCCATCGTGGCAAGCGCACCCTGATAAACATAACCGCGGCTGCCATTCAAGCTCAAAAAGTCTCCGCGTTTGAAGGTCTTGCCGTCAACTTTCATCGTACCATTGATCTCATCAATGTGCAGTGAACCGGCTCCCACAATACAGCATTTGCCCCAGCCGCGGCAAACCAATGCCGCATGGCTGGTCATTCCGCCGCGGGCAGTAAGAATACCCTCGGCTCCACGCATGCCTTCAACATCTTCCGGATTGGTCTCTTCACGGACGAGGATCACGCTCTCGCCTCTGGCAGCAGCTTCGATCACTTCTGCACTGGAGAAAACGATTCTGCCCACAGCACCACCGGGACCGGCAGGCAGACCTTTGGCAATGATATCACCGCGCTCATAAGCCTCTTTTTCTTCATTCACATCCAGAATCGGGTGAAGAAGTTCATCCAGCTGGCTGGGAGAAACCCGGCAGACGGCAGTCTTTTCATCAATCAGTTTTTCATCGAGCATATCCATTGCCATCGTGACCGCAGCAGTACCGGTACGTTTACCGACACGGCACTGGAGCATGAAAAGTTTGCCCTCCTGAATGGTGAACTCAATATCCAGCATATCGTGATAGTGAAGTTCCAGTTTGTTGCGGATGGCAAAAAGTTCTTTGTAAATGGCAGGATAAAGCTCTTCCATGGATTTCAGATGCTTATTCTGCTCATTGCAGGTATCACCATTCAACGGGTTGGGAGTACGGGTTCCGGCAACCACATCCTCGCCCTGGGCATTGATGAGCCATTCGCCGTAGAATTTGTTGTCACCGGTCGCCGGGTCACGGGTGAATGCCACACCGGTGGCACTGGTTTCGCCCATGTTGCCGAAAACCATGCTCTGCACGTTGACGGCGGTACCCCAGTCATCCGGAATACCCTCAATACGGCGGTAGGCAACCGCCTTTTTGCCGTTCCAGCTTTTCAACACGGCACCGATACCGCCCCAGAGCTGCGCCATGGGATCATCGGGAAACTCTTTGCCCAGAGTGGTTCTGATCTGTTTTTTGAAAACTTCGCAAAGATACTTGAGATCATCCACGGTCAACTGGGTATCATCCTTGTAACCGCAATGCTCCTTGTGAGCATCCATGATCGCATCCAGCTGACGGCGGATAGCTTTACCCTCGGCAGGTTCAATGCCTTCGGCTTTTTCCATAACCACATCACTGTACATCATGATCAAACGGCGGTAAGCATCGTAAACGAAACGCTCATTGCCGGTTTTAGCGATCAAGCCGGGAAGTGTACTGGAAGCCAAACCGACATTCAACACGGTTTCCATCATACCGGGCATACTGCTTCTGGCACCGGAACGGCAGGAAACAAGCAGCGGATTTTCCGGATCACCGAATTTCATTCCCATAACATTTTCAATGTGTTCAAGAGCAGCTTTGACCTGATCTTCCACACCTTTGGGCAGCTGATTGCCGTTTTTGAAGTAGTCCACACAGCACTCGGTGGTCACGGTGAATCCGGGAGGCACAGGCAGCCCGAGATTTGCCATTTCGGCAAGGTTGGCTCCTTTGCCGCCGAGGAGGTTCTTCATGGAACCGTCACCTTCAGTCTTACTGCCGCCAAAGGTGTACACATACTTTTTCGTCATTTTTCTTTTTTCCTTTCTTTCTTCAGCCTGCGACGGATTTTTGGCAAGAATAAAAAACTAAAATCCGGCAAGGCTCAAAAGAGATTCAGATGCCTTTACCGGAGTTTTTGATGCCACAGTTCAGTTAAAACTTCTCAACGCTTTGAGTATCCGCCTTTTTTCCTTATTTTTATCCAGTCCGACGACGATAAACGAACCGGAAACCTCGTAAATTGGATATGGAATTCCATTGAAATAAACACGCTTGCTCCTGTCAATCATCTCCAGACGTCTGCGCTGGTCACGATGATTTATATCGTATTTGTAGACACCTATCCAGGAGTTGCCGATCTTGAGTTCAACAGCCTCTCCGGCAGAAAGCGGCTCCGGAGCAAGCGGACGGACAGACTCGACTCTGACACCCTCATTATTGAGATGACGGGCAAAATCAGCCGGACGCAGATAGTTGTTTTTGGAACTTATCGAGGAACAGCCGGAAATTGCGGCAGTAAGCATGAATGCACAGATAAACAACAATGCTTTGTCAAAAACAACTCTCTTCATATTTTCACCTATCTTTACGTACAATTCTATAATATAACACCTCTCTGGCGGTGTGTCAAGAGCAAAAAAGATAAAAAAGTCCATACATTTGCACAATTTGTGCATATTGCACTTTGCACTTGTGGTGCTATATTATAAGATTGACATACCAACACAAATAAAACAGAGGTGTAAACATGCGTATTCTGGTTACCGGCGGTGCCGGATTTATCGGCAGTCATCTGGTGGAACATTTTCAGGGCAAAGCTGACGTGCGGGTTCTTGACTGCCTGCGCAGCGGTTATAAAGCCAATCTGACCGGCTTTGATGTTGAATTCATCGAAGGCGACATCCGTGACCGTGCAATGGTGGATAAAGCGATGAAAGATGTTGACTACGTCTTTCATCTGGCAGCGATGATCAGCGTGCCGGAATCCATGACCAAAATCACTGAATGTATCGAAATCAACAATACCGGCATGATCAATGTGCTGGAATCCGCCGCTGCCAACGGAGTCAAAAAACTCTGCTTCAGTACCTCAGCGGCGATCTACGGTGACAATCCGGTCGTGCCGAAAGTTGAAACCATGTTCCCCGAACCCAAAAGTCCCTACGCCATTACCAAGCTTGACGGCGAATACTATTGCGGCATGTTTACCAAAGAGGGCAAACTCCAGACTGCCTGTCTGCGTTACTTCAATGTTTTCGGTCCCCGTCAGGATCCCAAGAGTGCTTATGCAGCTGCCGTGCCGATCTTTATTGAAAAGGCTCTGAACAACGATGATATTACCGTTTTCGGTGACGGTGAGCAGACCCGTGACTTTGTTTTTGTCAAAGATGTGGTCGCCGCCAATGCATTTTTCGCGATGAATGATGTGACCGGTGTCCACAATATCGCTTACGGCGGGAAAATCACCATCAATGATCTGGCTTCCGAAATCATCCGCCTGACCGGTTCAAAATCAAAAATCGTCCATCTGCCGGAACGTGCCGGTGATGTAAAACACTCCATGGCGGCAGTGGATAAACTTAAAGCTACCGGATTTGTTCCCGGACACACCTTCGCAGAAGCTCTGGAACAGACCATTGAAGCCTATAAAGCTGCACGCAAGTAAAATATCAAATGTTATTTTCATCCCCGGCGCACCGCAGCCGGGGATTTTTTTATATCCGGCAATTGTTTTTAAGAAAAGCGGTGCTATAGTATAATGAAAGTATGGAAATACGGAACAGGGACAATAAACATGATGATCAGCTGCAAAAAAATTTTTCTTCTGCTCCCGGCGATACTGTGTGTTTTCACCGCAATGGCACAGGATGGGATCATCAACACCCTGATGAAGCAGGGATTTCCACCGGACTATGCGGAAAAACTTGCTGTATTGCAGAAAAAATACCCGAACTGGCACTTTGAACCTCTGTTCGTCACCCGGCTCAATCAGCAGTACACATGGGACTATGTGCTTTATATGGAAACGGACAAAGTCCCGTCACGCAGTTTGATTTCCGGCAAGAAAGAGTTTTCAGCATACTTTCATCCTGCTGATTTCAAAATTTACGATGCCGGCTGCCGCCGTGCCTCCAAAGCTGCGGTTGCCTACTTCCTTGATCCGAGAAATTTCCTCAATGAGTGTGATATTTTCCAATTCCATGATCTGCGTAACTCCGGCGATCTCCCGCTGCGGGTGATAAAACATGCCATAACCGGCACATTCATGGCTGAAGAATGGTTGGAAAACGGCATGACTTATCACCGTTATCTGCGTGACATCAGCAGAATTTTCAAAATAGACCCGCTCTTTCTCGCTTCAAGGCTCCGCCAGGAACAGGGGGCAAAAGGAACCCCGCTGACTTCCGGCAAATGCGGAACTGTACTGCAAAACCTCTCCCGCAACAAATTTGATGACTCTTGGGGATTTTCATTTTTTTCAGATCGACACAATGCGGATGATCACGATCTTCCCCGATATGACGGATTATATAACTTTTTCAACATCAATGCTTCCGGGAATGGAAAATTTGACATATACCTCAATGGTATCAAAGAGGCAGAAAAAGGAACTCCGGAAATGGCAGTCGAGTGGGGCTCCCCCTGCTGGGACAAAAAATGGAAATCCATTTATGGCGGCACTTTGAAAATCGCCCGGCTTTATATTTACAATCATCAGAATACCATCTATTTGCAGAAATGGAACGTTGATTTCCGCAGCCGGACATCCAAAGGAACCTCCCGGAATTTCTGGGGACAGTATATGCAGAATACCGGAGCGGCATTCAGTGAAGCACGCAATACCTACCGGACATTGAAAAAATTCCGTCAGCTCAAATATCCGCACCGCTTTATTATTCCGGTCTATTCCGGTATGCCCGGACTTCCTGCTCCCGATCCGGCAAACGGCAAGTGTCCATTTTACCGGAAATTTGACTGAAAACCACCAACTTTGATATAACTGTTATATTTCCGATATTCCTGTTTGAAAAATATGAAACTGCGATTATATTATGTAGAAAATTCAACAAAGAGGATGTCATATGAAAATAAAAATCGACCGGCAATGGGAGTTCCGGCGCACCGGAGTTGATAACAACAAATGGCGTAAACTTGATCTGCCGCACGACTGGGCAATCGAAGGAGATTTCGCAGAATCCAACTATATCGACCGGATCGATCTGGAACGTCATCTGGAGTACCGGCACGATTCCTATCTTCCCCGGGGAACCGGCGGATACCGGAAAATTCTTGAACTCCCATCCGTTTATGATAATCAGCAGATCTTTCTGGAATTCGAGGGCGTTTTCGGCGAAAGCATCCTCTATATCGACGGGCAGAAAGCCGGGGAAAACCACTCCGGCTATACCGGAAAAGTTTATGATATAACCCGGTTCGCCGCCGGAAAAGATTCTGTTGAAATCAGCATGGATGTTTCCGCAGAAAAAATGCAGGGCTGGTGGTACGAAGGCGCCGGTATCTACCGCCATGTCCATCTGATCATCAAACCGGCATGTCATATTGTACCGTGGGGAATTGCTGTAAATACGCCATCTGTTTCCGGCAATCATGCCGAAGTTGCCGTGGATATTGAATTAGCCAATGCTGACACCGCCGGAGAAATTTCAATAAACCTCATTGCTCCGGACGGGAAAAAAGCTGCCGGAAAAACATTTCCGGTATCAGATGCGCAAAATGGAAAAATCAAAGCCGTTTTCGCCCTGGATGATATTATCCGCTGGGATGTGGATTCACCGCACCTTTACTCTGCTGAAGTTACTCTGAATACTCCCTGCGGCAGTGAAAGTGAAACTGTTCCATTCGGTATAAGAGAATTCAAATTCACTCCGGATCAGGGATTTTTCCTCAATGGCAGGCATCTGCAATTGCGGGGCGGCAATATCCACCACGATTTCGGCGGACTTGGAACAGCTCTGCCCGACCGGGCGCATGAGAAAAATGTGGAAGTTCTCAAAGAAATGGGATGCAACATTATCCGGGCATCCCACAATCCGGCGGCTCCGGCATTGATGGATGCCTGCGACAGACTCGGAATGCTTTTCTGGGCGGAAACCCGCAATCTGCATACTGATAACGGCGGTATTGAAGATCTCACCGCTCTTATCAGCCGTGACCGCAACCACCCGTCTGTCATCCTCTGGTCTCTTGCCAATATCGCCGGAGCCAGAGATGGGAAACGCTATCTGACCGAAAAATTGCAGCAGCTTCACGATCACGCAAAAACTCTCGATCCATACCGCCCCACTGCAGTCGGTCTGGAAGGAAATGCCGATGCCAATGCCAATGGTTTTGCCATGGTTACGGATGTTGTCGGTTATAATGGCGGCGGGATCGGTATCGATGACCGTGATCACCGGGAATTTCCCGACCGCTGTATGGTTATCAGCGAATTTGCTTCCGGCAGAGGAGCAAGAGGCATTTATCATGCAGAAAAAAACAGCGATGCCATGGAAACTCTCGGCGACGGCAGAGTTTTCCCCTGTGATGGATGCCGTGCCACTGAACAGGATCTCATAAATGCCCATATCCGGGAGTGGACACATATCATCCCCCGGCAACACCTTGCCGGAGGCTTGATGTGGTCGGCAATAGAATACCGCGGAGAAACCAGCGGATGGCCGATCGTCACCAGTCAATTCGGTGCATTGGATATATGCCGATTCCCGAAAGATGTCTTCTTTTACTATCAGAAAATGTGGACAACAAAACCGATGATACATATTTTCCCACCCTGGAATCACGATGTACCGGAGGGAAAATTGGTGGAAATCTGCTGTTTTTCAAATTGCGATTTTGTGGAAATTTCCGTCAATGGAAAGATCATTCCCGGATTATCAGAGTATTTGCAGAAAGGCAGTTCTTTCCCGTACCGCAACTGGCTTGTTCCCTTTGCCAAAGGTGAAGTCGTTGCCATCGGCAGAAACAACGGCGTGGAAGTGTGCCGCCAGATACTGCGAACTCCGGAAAAACCATCTCAATTACAGTTGAGTGCCGACCGGACGGCTTTGAAAGCCGATGGAGAAGATTTGAGCTTCATCCGCATTGATCTGCTGGATAAAAATGGTACTTTTGTCCCTGACGGCAGAGAAAAACTTTCCGTTGAAGTTACCGGAGTTGGAAAATTAAAAGGTCTCTGCTCCGGCGATCCGGCAAGCCATGAAAAGGAAAGTGCCGGGGAGATGTACACTTTCAGCGGCTCTCTTCTGGCGATAATCCAAAGCAGTGATCTTCCCGGAAACATTTCCGTCACCGTAAAAGGTGAAAATATCGCCCCGGCAGAAATTATACTGACAACGATATGATTTCACCATCATCATGGGCAAAATTCGCTCTGGGAGTCGTTCTCCCCGGCCCGGAAAACGACCGCCGGATGTTCGTCGGTCACGGCGGTGCCGCCGGTGCGGAGGGATTATATATGCCGGAAGAAAATATTTCTCCGGCATTTGTCAAAAACCGGCTTTCCCCCAATCATCCGGATCATCCGGGAAGAGACCGTATTTCAGCCGCATTGGAAATACCTTCCAGATTCCGGTGACAGAAAACAAACAATATAAGGAATCATAACATTATGAAAATCGGTTACTTCGTACACTGGTCAAGACCTCACTGGAGCTTTATGGAATTCCTCGCAGATGAAGGTTACGATATCGAAAAAGTAAACTACAAAACCAAAAATTATCTGGAAAAATTTGATGTCGTCATCGTGGAACAAAATGGCTTCAATGACTACATCGAAAATGATGAACTCTATATCCGCGAATGGGTCGCCCGGGGCGGTATCTTCTTATTCATGCATCAGGATTATGAGCGTTGGGCACCCTACTTCCTGCCGCATGAACTTGGTCATACCAATCTGATTCACCGTTATGTGAATACTGTCCGCAGCTGCGATAAAATCAAACGCCCTTATCACAACTACATGATTCCGTGGATGGAAGAAAAAAGTTTGCTGAATTATCCGGAAAAAATCACTCCCGACGAGATGCTCGGCTGGAAAATCCGGGTCAATACTTTCCGGGTGATCAACCGCAGTGTCACTGAAGATACCACCGAAACGGTGGAAACTGCCGCTTTAAGCTGTTTCCTGCCCAACGGCAAATGGGAAGTTCTGGCTTCTTACATGGATCCGGCGGTCAAAGACGGTGCGCTGGTTTTGCAGGCCAAGTATGGCAAAGGTCTCTACTTCCTCAATCAGATACTCGTACCGGAAGAACGGGATGAAGGGGCTGAACGCGCGCTGGCTTTCTGGAAAAAATATATGCGCAATCTGCTGGCATATTTAGAGAACTTCAAAAACGGCACTCCCATCCCGCAAATCAAAACCGCAGAATTTCCCGCCGGTAAACGCAACTACAAACTGGCAATACACATGCATTCGCTGGATTGGTATGGCGCAGATGCCTCTCCCGGTGCGATCAATGCCATCATGCGCTATATGGGATATGACATTTGCAGTTTCGCTATCAAAGATGCCGCCCCTTACGATGGAAAACTTGATCCGGCAAAATACTCTGATGACAAGGTGCTTTTTCTGGATGGTCAGGAGTATCACCCATTCAACTGGGAAGATTCCAATAAGGATGTGAGCCACAACTGCTATCATATTCTGGCGGTCGGCATCGATCACCATGCCTATACTCAGGAATTCACCCGCAGCTTTTTCGGTGATGATGAGGTGAAAGATTATCTGCACCGGGCATTGGATTACATTCACAAAAATCACGGAGTGGCGATCGCCACCCATCCGTGGAATCTGAATTACTGGTTCGATTTCCCCTACGATGCCGTCGATCAGGAGCCGATGAAAAGCTGGCACAATACTGAAATGGAAAACTACTGGCTTTCCGGCAGAAAAATGACCTCCATGGTCTCGGTAGATCTTTTCGGATTTCAGCGTATGATCGATTATCCGGCGGTAAACTTCATCTATCTCAATGGTAAAACCCCCTGCCGGGATTCGGTCAATCAGGCGATCAGAGATGGTCACACGATCTCGGCATTGAACTTCAATGAAGCTGACATCACGCTGAATAACTTCATCCCGGGTGATGAAATCAGCGGCAATGAGAAACAGCTCCACATCACCGCCAAAACTACCAAAGAAAAAATTACGGCAGTCAAAGTCTACGCCGATAAACAGGAAATCTTCTCTATTGCTCCTGATGCGGCAGAAATCGACTTGGATATCGCTCTGCCGGAATATGGGGCAACACAGTTCGTGCGGGTGGAACTTTTCGGTGAAACAGAGTTGACGATTGCCGCCTCAACTCCATTCTACATCAAAAAACAGTAATCACAAAAAAAAATACCGGGCAGCTGAAGATGATCATCTTTGCAGCTGCCCGGTTTTATTTTGACGTTTCGGGATTTTATCCGGTCATTTGGCAAGGGGAGTGTGTTCCGCACTCAAACCGAGATAGGGACTCACGCCCATCAGACGGAAGAAACAGCGGTCATACCAGAACCGTTTCGGCTTGGAAAAGGTAAGTTTCCACACTCCGGCTTTGGCAACATCCGCCGCGGAAGCGTTGTATTGGAAACCGCCGCCGCAGACAAACGGATTGCTGTATACGACCTTGCCCAATGGATCAGTGATCGTAACTCCGACGGAGTTGACAAAGCCCCTGCCCCAGACTCTGACCGCAAATTCCGGAGTTCCGGACGGCACGTGGAAGTAAAGTGATCCGGTCACCCGGTCAAGTTCATTTTCAAACTCTTTGGCAATCACGCCACCGGGGACATTGGATCCGATGAGCGCAGTTTTAAGGTAAAATCCCCGAACTTCCACCCGGTAGATACCATCTTTTTCCGCATTGAAAGCGAACTGCTTTTCTGTTGCCGGAGCAATGTCACCGAGTTCACGGCGGCTGCCATCCGGAGAAATCAGAGTGACCTTTGCCGGTTCTCTTGACCATCTGCCGTTTTTAGTATATTTCAGTTTGAATTCCACCGCTTTTCCGCCCGTTGCCAGCAGCCAGTAATCAGCAGAAAGAATCTGGGAAAATTCCGGATAAGTGACCATGCCGCTGTCAGCAGAATCTTTTACATAAAATTTTCTGTCTGAAAAATCATAAGCGTAATCCGGTTGTTTCTGGTGTCCGGATTCCCGCAAAAACTTCTCATCGATCACCCGTTTTTCACCATTCGCGAAAGTAATATCCCCACTTATCCAATTGCTTTTGCCGGAAAAACTGTAATCATTGATCTGCAACGCTTCTCCGGCGGAAACATCGGTCACGCGGGCATTGGCAAGGATTATTTTCGCCTGCGGAGTAGAATTTCTGCTCAATGGATGGTTGAAATTGATCTGGATAGCTTTGGAAGGATTCTTTGCCCGGGTGACGACCAGATTCTGCAAATTCACCTGCAGCTGATGGTGCAGATCCAAATCAATTTCCACCGGCGGACGGTAGAATGGTTCATTTCTGGTGGCAACTGCGCGACAGTTTATCAGATCGATCCTGCCCCGGATCGGATCACCGGTTTTGAATTCCGTTCTGGTGTAAAGGTAAATATCCCCCTCCCGGTTGTTTACTGCATCGCAATTTTCAAAGCGGATATCCATCTCACCGGCAAGATCGCTGTTGGCTCGGGTGGCAGCAACCAGAATCCCCCAGCGGAAGTTCTCTTCAAACCGGCAGTTACGGATAACGATGTTCTGCAAAGGCTCATTGGTATTATTCGGTTCAATATCCAATCCTGATTGCGGACTGGTTCCTTTTGTCCGGTTGAATGCAGAATTTTCCACCAGAATATTTTTTCCACCGGTAATGCTGATACCCTGACGGTGATGATCTTCGCAAAGCACATTGCGGACAACCGTATCTTTGACCTGACAAAGATAGACCCCGTCACCGCCGCTGCTGTAAATATTCATATTTTCCAGACGGAAATTTCTGGAATCTTTCACATTCACCGCATGCCGCCATTCACCGGATTGATACTGTTTTTTATCCTGATAGTCTTTTTTATGCATCCTGATGATGCCGCCTTTACCCAATCCCCGGATCTTGACATTTTCAGTATTGACAATATTGAGCAGACAGTCGAAACGGTCTTTCAAACCGCCCTTTACGGCAATAACTTCCGCACCTTCTTCAAAAATCATCTCCTGATTGGATCTCAATTTCAAAGGTCCGGTGATCCACGGGGAAGATTGTTTGTCAATGATCAGACAAGCAGCTCCGGAATCGATTGCTTTCTGCAAAATCGCCGTGCTGTCTTTGGCATCAAATCCCCATTCAGATGCCTTTCTGGCTCCGGGAATCACAACACTCTTTGCCGCCGGAACGTTTTTCACCGCCGCCATATCCACTTTCAAAAGATCACTGGAAAAATGATAACCGGCAAACCGCAGAGAAAAATAACCGTACTTCATGCCTGCCGGGATTTTTGCGCTGTAAGAATTACCGTCTTTCTCCGCTTTTACCGATACCCACTTCACGCCTTTGCGGTTCAAATTATCCGCAGTACAATGGAGTGTGACATCAGCCTTATCCGCCATGGTCTGCATTTCCAGCGAAACCACCGCATTACCGCCATTTTGCACAACTTTGCCGAAACGGGGGATGTCTTTGATTTTGCCGGTCATATAATCAGCAAAAAGCCGGATCTCCGGAACATCGGAATCTTCATGCCCATGACGCAGCTGCAGCCGCAGAGAACGGAAAACTTCCCCCCGGGGCATTGCAGTTGACTGAAACCATGCTTCATTGAAAAATATTGCATCATCCGCACCTTTGACAAAAAGCACAGCTGTTTTTGTATTCTTCAAAGAATTTGCCGGATCGAATTTTGCCGTGTAAATATCGGTAACTTTTTTACCGTACTGCTTTTCGCGCACTTTGAAATAGCTGCCGCCGATCACATTGCCTGCTCCGTAAACCGGAACGGCGAAACGGAATCTGCCGTCAATCCCCGCGACACGGCTGGTGAGAATACCACCCATACTTACCCCGATGACACCGATATTTTCAGCATCGATTTCCGGCTGACTGCGCAGAAAACTGTTGGCACTGATCACGGCTGCCGTGCTGTGGAAATTGAAGTTATCCATATCCGCAATATCAGCTCTGAACCAGAAACTTTCATCGGGACCGGCGTATGGAGAAACTTTAGAAGCTGTATTGCGTGACCATCCCTGACGCACCGGCATTCTGCCGTGATAATCAATAGCGATCGCCGCATAACCGCGGCTGTTCCACAAAGCCACCCAATCTGCAAAAGCTGTTCCGCCGCTGCCGTGAAGCAGAACTACCGCCGGAACCTTTTCACCTTTTTTATGTTCCGGAAGTCCATACCATGCAAAAACTTTGGTTGACTTACCTTTATAATCCGGAGCAGACAACCACAATCCTTTGATCTGCGGTCGGTTGATCTTTACGTTTTTATCTTCCAATGGCGTGGTCAATGGAGCTTTCTTGAATGGAGCAAAATCCATCGCTTCCAGAACCATGCCGCAAAACAGCAGCAATAACAGATAAAAACATTTTTTCATAGACCTATTCTCCCAAATTAAAGTGACAACAGAAACCAACGGGTCGTTCCGGCGGTAAGCTGTACAGTTATTTTTCCATCCCTGACCTTAACAGCCGGGGCATCATTTGCCGTCAATAATTCTTTGATTTCAGCAACATTTGCCGGCAAAGTCAAAGTGACCTCTCCGTTGCGAACTGCATGCAAGGAAAGAAATTTGCCATTGTAAAATGCTCCGACAGCCCCCGGTTCACACAGCGTATATGCCCCGGCATTGCGCGCGATACGGTAAAGCAGACCGGCTGAAAGCGAAAACGGTTCTGCCAATACAATAACCGTGGCACTGCCATCTTTTTTTGCCGCAGCGGCTACTTTACCATCCGGATAACGCGCCAGGATTTCCCCGGGATCGGCATTGACAATTTCCATAACCTGATACCGGGCATAAAAGCGGTTACCATGGTTGATATTCAGAGAATCAAGAAAAAGTTCCGCAGAGGAAACAACCTTGCGCAAATCTTTGGTCAGGATATGATCATCAACCAATTCCCCGCGTTTTCTGCCGTAACCGGCATGTTTATTCAACTTGAATCCGCTGTTCTGATAGCCGGGAGAGTAAACAAAAACCAGCGTTTTTCCCAGCTTTTTCAGCTTTTCCACCTGCTGCTTTGCCGCATCACTCATCCGGAAATTGTGGATAAAACAATACACTTTGTAATTTTCAGAAACTTTACCGGCGGCAAAATCATCCTGCGAATGCAGATCATAAGGAACCCCGGAAATTTCAAACTGCATCGCATGAAGCGGAGAATTGGGGCGATCCATCAGAGAACTTTGTTCAGCTGTTACCATGAACATCGATTTTTCATCTCTTATCATACACACTTCGCTGGCAAAGGGAACTTCCGGAGCATCCAATACCTGTTTCGCCGCTGTATTGACCAGACGGATCTCGCGCATAACCTCCGGTGAATCAAAGTAACGATTCATGGAAAGATACCACCACGCCATATTCTGTGCCAATGCAGCTCCGACATATTTACGGTTTACCGACTGCCACATTTTTTCATTCAGAGCAACCCCTACCCAATGATCATAGATCTCGCCGCTGACCGGATAAGTCCATGTCCTCAAATCACACTCCAAAAGATGCATCCTGCCATGATTGGCAAATGCTGATGAACTTTTCCAACTGAATGGATACCCCGGCAAACGCTGACCGTAGCCCCCTTGATCGGCAAATATATCCACGCCTTTCCCGGGAGTGTAACGCCCACCGGTATCCGGGAAAAACATCGGCGGATTTCCGTATGACGCAACAAAAACCGGTTTGCCTGCCCCGGCTTTTACAGCATCGGCAAACATATGTTTGACTTCCCACGACAGCGCAGTGCGAAACTCGTACCAATTGGAAATAAGTGTTTCTCCGATAACCGGATATGGATTATCTTCCCCACGGACAAAGGCCGGCACACGAATTTCTTCAAATCCGGCATAATCTGTCATGCACGCCTGATTGAATTTATTGATCGTACCATATTTACGGCGGAGAAACTTCTGAAAATCTTTCTCCGCAGGCTCCGAGTGATCCGGACGGGCATATTGAAACTGGAAATCATGCCCTCCGGAAACCATAAATCCGGCGATAGCTTTGCGAAATGGAGATTTCATCAGATAAGCCGTTATCTCCCGCAATGACCGGCTGTGAGTTTCACGGTACACCCGGGACGAATATGACGGATATGCCCATACATGGAATTTCTGCCGCGCAGCATCACCGGTCAATCTGACTTTATCCAGTGACGGTACAAATCCGGCAATATTGCTCCATGTACCGTAGGCAATATTGCCCTTGTCATCTTTCCATACTTCCTGCGGATGGTCTTTTTCCCAATGCGGATAGGGTTCATTGATCTCAAACTGGACTATGATCCGGGCATCCGGTGCCTGCCGCAATGTGTGCATCATATAACGGTCGATCAATTCAAAATCGTAAACGCCGGGAGCTTTGACCACCCCCGGATCATCTTTCATCCGGGAAAGCGGTATCGGGCGATGCAGCAAAGTAATTCCGGCACCGTTGAATGCGGCATAACGGTTCAGCTGAAAATCACGCAGATAGTGTTCCGCTTTGTAAAATGACGGCACCACCGGTCTGCCGTTGCATAAAATACGGGAATTACGGATAACCCATGATTCTTCCGGACGGGACTCAAGGCGTTCCAGCACCTCTTTTTCTGTGTAGTCATAAAAAACACACGGTCGGGGAATTTCATGACCTCTGGTATAGGATGGGACTTCAAATGTCAGCTCATCCAGCATGATTTCTGCCGGATTGCCGGAAATGATAATATTCAAATACACCTTTTCTTCACGGGCAAAATACCGGTGCATTATCCGGCGCGCCCATTGACCGGGAGGTAATGCCCGGAAAAAACTTTCCGCCATCAATCCCCAACCGCGATCACGGGAGTCATCATAACGAAAATCCGTACTTTCTTTACTGTCTGTTAAACGGAAAAGCAGCAGCGAATCAAAATACGAATAATCAGTGCGGTACTTACCCCCGAACTGCATGACATTTCCGGCTTTTGCCGTCACCGGAGAGGATGACACTATCTGAATAAAACCTTTGGAATTGGTCTTTACCGCTTTCAGTGCATATTTTCCGTCGCAGCCCCCCGGCACCCGCTTTATGTAACCGGATGCTCCATCATGCAGCTTGATCTCCCAGCCGCCGGGAGATTCAAAAGAATTATTGAAATTTGCCCCCCTGATTGACAGGAAGGCAAATGCCGCGATCAAAACCAATACCTTTTTCATAGTGAAATCACCCTGCAAAAAATTTATTATCAATTGGCGGTGATCATCTCCACACGCCCGGCAGTCCACTGAACCACATTCTTTCTGCCCAGCACTGCATACGGATCATTTGCCTGCGCTTCCGGAACTTGAGTCCCCCCTACATGACCGTCGCAATACAAAATATTGACCGTCCCGCGATGGCGTTTGGCATCAGGAATACCGTAATTGGCATTATAGGCACGGTCAAGGTCGCTGCTGACCCGGTAGCAACCGGTCTGTGCGCCGAAACCGATGGAATCCATGACAAAATATCCTGAAGAAGGAGAAGCAAGTCCGGTGGCTTTCGCAGATTTGAAGTTGCTGCGGTTTGCCTGACCGCCAACCACCGTGGCGGCACCGGTACCATTGGACGTGCCGATAAATTCCCAATTATATCCGTAACCGGTATAATAGAAACCGCTGCCGGAGCTGATACCAAGCTGTTTGGAATTTCCACTGTCAGGCAATGAAGGATCAACAAAAATTGCGGCTTTGCCCTCACGCTCATTGGCAAATGTAGTATCATCAACACGCTCCATATTGAGCAGCAGCGCGGCATAAGTACGTTCTTTACCGTTGTAAGTCAAAGCCATCGGCGGAAAATAATCTTCATTGGCATCCACATAAAAAGAATTCAATGTTCCGATCTGTTTCAGATTGCTGGTACAGCTTGCCATCCGCCCTCTTTCCCGTGCCGAATTCAGCGCAGGCAGCAATATCGCCGCCAGAATCGCGATAATCGCAATAACAACAAGCAGTTCTATTAAAGTGAATGCGCTCTTGGGGAGAGGGGAAAAGCTTCTTTTCACGGGAAAAGAAGGTTTTCCCTTTCCCCCGCGCCCCCTTTCTCTTTCAAAGAAAAGCGGAACTTTTTGTTTTGTCTCACATGCAGATTGGCGTGTAAAAAAATGCCATGATGAGATAACAGTACTTACAAGAAGTTCAATGAGAGTAAAGCATGAGTGCTTTACTCCGGCATGCCGGAGTGCAAGACGATCAATCATTTTTTGTTCACGGTAATTCATCTTCTTTGTCCTTTCATTGATTGACATTTACGGATACCGGAATTTAATGCTCTTTGCGTTTGAGCATATTATACAGCAAATTCGCTCATATTGCAAGAGCAATATTGAAAAAAAATACGATTTTTCTTTTGAAATTTGTCTTATACTGTGCTATATTTTACAAAAATGAGAATAAATGGTTGTACTTTATTTAAATGATTGCAAATGATAAAATCCATGCGGTATTCCGCTCGCTGATCGAGGAAATCGTGTCCGGAAATATCCGGATCGGTTCCAGACTGCCGACAGACCGGGAACTTGCGGCAAGATTCAACACATCCAGAATAAGTGTATTCCGGGCGTTGGAACAACTCAAACAGCTGGGAATAATCAACAGCCGCAAACGCGCCGGAACAGTGGTCGTATCCATCCCGGATGCAGAATTGAGCCGGCAACTGCTCAATGACAGCAGCCGCATAGTCTATTGCCTGAAATCAGCAACACCTCACTTTGTCCACTGGAACGAACAAACTTTTGCCGCTTTGGAAAAACGCTTGCAGCATGCCAGTTTGCATATGCATTACCAGACCATTCCCGGCAGCAGAGATGAATTACAGAGAATCATTGATGAATCTATGAGTACCGGAGCCGCCGGATTGATCATCATGCCTGACAGCGAAGACAGCGATTTTCTCAATTTCAACAGTGATCTGCTGATCGATGTTTCCACCCCGATCGTGATGCTCAACCGGGGCAACGATGTTTCCCGGCTGGATTTCGTCAATTCTGTCAATATCGACAATATGGGCGATGCCATCCGCATGGGGGTGATCCTGCGTAAAAACGGTTTTAAAAGAATGCTTGTCCCCGGTGCAAACGGCTACGGCGGATGTATCTGGAGAAAAAACCGGCTTGCCGGATTGGAATTGAGTTTTCAAGGTTCCGGCATTACCCGCCCGGAATACCCCGCCTGCAACCGCTTTGAAATGGATTACTGCCTTGACCGGGCATTGGCAGATAAAGAACTTATCCTGGCTGCCCTGCACCCGATGTCAGCGGCTCAACTTATGGAAACAGCAGCGAAACGCCAATTGACGGCAGGAAAAGATTTCAATCTGGTTACTTTTGACGATGATCCGGCATTCGCCGGATATGAATTGACTTCCACCAAAGTCCGTCATGCCGCCGTCGGAGATATGATCGGCAAACTGCTGCTCAATTCCAGAAAAGACCGTGATGAATCTATCTGGAACTCCATACGCATTGCCGGAGAATTGATCCAGCGCACCAGCTGCCGCAAACTGGAAGTATAAAATCCGGGGCTGCTGCAAATTTCAGTTTTTATAGCAACCCCGTATAAGAAGTTCAAAACGTGCCGGTTTCAACGGCACTCCAGCATGCGGGTCTCACCCGGTTTCAATGTAACGGTCACTGAATTATCAGAATTTACCGGCAACGCTTCTCCGGTAAACATGTCGTACAACTTTTTCCCGGCAGCAGGAAAAATAACATTGCGATTGCCCTCCACACCATGCAGAACCATCAAATCATCACGCCGATGGATAAACATATCCCCGGGAATACGGTTGAAGCGGTGGATTCCGGCGTATTCTGCGATCTGCGCCAGAAATTCTGCAGTGAACGGCGATGGCTGGGCAAGATAGATGCTCGTATAATCCGGAAATTTTTTCATCGCTCCGGCAACTTTGCCATCGGTGTAAAGTACCACCGGTCTGGCATCTTTGTCGGCAACGCCGAAACGCAACTCACCGAGAGCATTATCCAAACCGGCTTCTTTGCCTGCCAGATTTTGCGAAACCGGACTTTCCACAAAAACAGCTTTCTGTGAACCGGAACCCAGTTTTTCAACATTGATACCGGTTATACGACTTATATTTGCCGTATCCAAACCTTTGTCGGAACTGTAACCGGCGGCATATACCCAGACCAGAACTTTTCCATCTTTACGCAGCTGTTTTATATACGCTTCCATTTCCGGAGTAATGTGCCAGAGGTTGAGAAAACAATAGACCTTGTAATGAGTCATCTTGCGGGAAACAAGATCAGACAGATAGATATAATCATATTTCACCCCGGCACGCATCATGGAACGCTGGGATTTACGAACGGCGTGGAAATTCGGTCCATTCCAGCAATGCAGCTGTTCACTGGTGGCATAAAAATTCATTTCATCCGCCACCAGAGCTATTTCTGCCGGAGAATAAGGTGCATCATTGGCGGCAAGTTTATCTGCAATTTTTTTCAACAATGCCGCTTCTTTCATCATTTCCGGATCATCGAACCAACCGGCGGTCATATCGTAGAACCATAATCCTCCGCCTACACTGAAAAGTTTTCCGGCTTCACGAAACAAAGCGTTGCGGAAATCGCTCAATGTCCAATAACGGGAAACATGGTAATCGACCCGCAAATTTTTGTATACACTTGTCCAGGTGCGGAAGTCGGCCTCAATCATCGGCAGTTTGTTATTCAATCGCAAAGAATCCGCTATCCACGGATAATAACTGATATTCCCGTTTTCACGTTCACCCCAATACCCCGGCTGTCCGCCCATCAAGTCCATGCCCTTACCCGGCAAAACCACTTTCGTCTGGGCAAAATGCGGCTGAACAAATTGTTCTCCGCCCCTGCCCCACCACATGACAGCAAGGACTTTTTTGCCGGCAGCTTTCTTGGCTTCATTGCACATGGCATCAGCAAATTCGCCCATTGCCTCATTCATAAACACCGTGGTATCCCAATATGGCATATCTTTTGAGCGATCCCAGAAAAAGGTATTCAGCGGACGCAGCTTCAGCGGAGGAGCCGCGTTTTCAAAGGTCACATTGGCATCGTTCCATGACTTGCGCAGAGCAGCAACATCATTATTATATCTTTTGCGCAGAAATTGGCGGAATGGTTCACGCGCAGACGGCGGATATGCTTCATCCATCCGTCTGCCGTACTTGGCCTGATAGTAAAACTGACCATCCTCATTACCGGTGATCATAAATCCGGCAACCGCCTTATAATAAGGCTGCTTACGCATGTGGGCAATCACCTGACGGATATATTCAAACGCATGTTCCTGATATACTTTGCTGTAAAGACACGGCGGCGATTTTCTGCCGTGACGGCTCACTTGTTCTTTTCCGGTACGGTTGACCGCCGTTTCCGTGGGAAATTCCTCTGCCCAGCTTTTATACGGCGATACACTCAACCCGATAATAAAATTGCCGTGGGGATTGCGGCGGATGTTTTCCATAATGATTTGATCGACACGATCAAAACGGTACTGCCCGTTACCTACCCAATAGTAATCTTTGCGGAAAAGCGGAATGATCTGCAAATGGATCCCCGCTTCCTGAAAAGCTGCCGTCTTATTGCGTTCAGGAGCAAACGCATCACCGAAATAGATCAAAGGCAGCTCTTTTTTACCATTGATCAGCAATCTTGGCGAATTGCCGGACAGCACTTCTGCAGTCGCTTCCGGACGGGCAGAGAGGATCTCATCAACTTTTTCCTGCGGCAATGGTGCGGTATTTTTCCGGTAATGCCATGTCAAATCGTGATCCTGCACCCGGCTGTCATTTTCCCAGGGCCCCAGACCGAAATAGATGCTCCGCCAGCGGATGGATGCCGGATTGCCGCTCAAAAAAACACCGATCCGGATGCTCTTTACCTTTTCCGGAGCGGTGTACAGCACAACTTTACGCTGCCATTGCCCGGGAGGACGATTGACCAATTCGCCCATGCACAGCGGACTGTACGGTTTGAATCCATCGAGCGATCCCGGCCACACCGCCGCCTGAGCATCGGTCAGCACGACGATACTGCCGCGATTACCGAACTTCAGATCATCGGTATGGTAAAGTCCGGTAAGAATATATTTTTTACCGCTTTCAACCGGGATCGGATCACTGATCCGGAATACCCGGGAAGCATTTTTCCTGTTGACCAGCACCAAATCCTGCGAAAGACCGATGCCGCTTTTCCCCTTTTCCGAAAAACCGGTAAAAAGGTTGGGTTCAGAATAGACCGGAAGTACCTCGCCTTCCATTTTGCATGAGGTATCCAGATGATTTTCCCGGGGCGGGATCGCTTCAAGTTCCCGGATATAGATCTGTTTGATCACAAATTCACCGGAAACGATCCGGATGACCGGACGGACATAGGAAACCGGGGCTGTTTTTTCCGGCAGAACCAGATACCATGTGGCTTTACCGGATGTTTGTTTATCAAATTTCTTCCCGCCGCTGCCGTAAGGATAACGGCTGATGAATTTTTTCCTGGTAACATCATAACACCCGAGCGACCCCTGGATCTCTCCTTTTCCGGAAAATGCCACTGTCATCTGCCACACTTTGACTTTGCCCACCGGACGGAACGGCCCCCACAGCAATTCACCATGCGTTTTGCCGCCGGAATTTGCAATGATCCCGGAATCATCACGTTTCGCTCCGGCAGGGATGGCAAATTTGGCAAGGGAAAGATTTTCTTCGAGCAGCGGCATCGCTTCAAATGCTTCGATTTGAGTCTGGCGGATGGAAAAACTGCCGGAAACGATCCTGATTGCCGGACGTATATGATCGACAGTTTTTTCACCTTCAGGTAAAGTCAGATACCAAAATTCCACGATCGGTACTGCCGTATTGATTTTTCTGGTACCGTCAGCAAAAGGATAGCGGGTCACAAAATGCTTTTTCGCCGTGGTATAACAGCCTAATGATGCCTGAATTTCGCCCTTGCCGACAAGAGTGACTTTCAATTTCCACACCTTATTTTTACCCACCGGAACAAATGGCGCCCACATCAATTCCCCATGCGTTTTGTTACCGGAAGATATGGAAAGCTCCTCCCCGCGCGCCCACGCACCGGCAGGCAGACTCCACTTATCCAATCCGATATTTTCTGCTGAAAATGCCAGTAACGGAAAAAACGCAAATAAAATAAGTAACAGTTTCATCATCAATTCTCCAGTTTTATTTATTAGGATCACTCAACATCGGATTCCAGTGATACTGTTTGGATGGATAGGGGGAAATCTGATAGGTCATGTAAGCATCTTTTTCCGTAGTCACATGACCATCGAGCCAGGCAATATTGGATTGTCCGCCATGCCGGGGATCAATGAATGGAGTAAGATATTTCAAATTCGCTTCCGTCGTAGTGAAAAATCCCGAACTGAGTCCGCGGCGGGAGGTTATCGGCACCGTGTCATACGTTGTCGGATTTACCGTATTGCCGCAGCTGTCTGCCAGCAGGATTTTGACCGACGGCGCAACAGAATTGGTTACCCGGTACAGATCGGTGGTGTCGGTTTTGTCAATAAAATAGCGGTTCAAGGTATAGTGGACATAATTGAAGTAAGTCAAACCACTCGCTGTCTGCAGCGCAGCAACGGATTTACCGGAGGCAAGTTTGTGATATTCGGAATAGGAATATTCCACTGCCGCCGGACAGATGAGCAGATCAAAATCATCAAGATACCCGGCAACATACATCGACGCCGGCCATCTGGTAAAACCGGAAAGTGCTGCCGCCGGTCCCCAGCCATCACTGCCGTCGGCATAAGAAAGCACAGACATAGCAAGCTGTTTTTCCAAATTGACACAAGATGCCACACGCCCTCTTTCCCGGGCTGAATTGAGTGCCGGAAGCAAAATCGCCGCCAGAATGGCGATTATAGCGATAACAACCAGCAATTCTATCAAGGTAAATGAGTGTGCGGTGGACAGGGAAAACTTTCTTTTCACGGGAAAAAAAAGTTTTCCCTTTCCCCCGCGCCCCCTTTCTCTTTCAAAAAAAGCGGACTTCTTTGTGATGATAAATCATGCCCCGCCGTGCGGAAAAATTTTTGCGCGAAAAAATGCAATGAT
>JAZSIZ010000142.1:0-18719 GCA_045534015.1 Victivallaceae bacterium
TCTTTTGTCACCCTTTTTTAGAAAAAAATATAAGGAAATTGCAGTTTTTGCAATTAATATATTGATTATCAAATAATTAAAGGAATGTGTGTTAAAGAATTTTGACACTAACTAAACAACAGAAAGGGAAAGTTATGAAAAACAAAAAGTCGATCTGGAAAACTCTGACTGGATTATTGATCCTTTGTGGAGGGTGTGTTTCACCTCAGGTTACTAAAACCAATCAGATATCTCCTGACGCAGATCCTTTTCTCAGTGGAATATCCAGTTCCGATGTGAGAACAGTTGCTTCAAAACTGTGTCCTGAAGTATTGTCAGTTCCGGAAATAGCCGATGCAGAAAGTATATCACGCATTACTGTTGCTGATTTTAAAAACAACAGCCGCTTTATGATTGATCGCAATCTCTTCTTAAAGCGTTTGGTGCTTGAATTGAATCAACAAAGTAGAGGAAAAGTACGATTCATAAACAGCAATACTAATGTCAACAAACGCCGTACCGAAGTTTTGAAAGACCGTCAAAGCAGTCAGTTGGAAAGCAACTTGAAAAATATTGCAATTGAAATTGCATCTTCTCCGGTTTTTCTCCGTTCGACTCCGGTAAAAATAGCGATGATGCCTGTACTTAATACAAATTTTGTTAATCTCAATGCAGAAAGTTTCATGGCAATGCTTCGCTCTGAACTTTTCAATGCTGCAGCAGGAAAAATCCAATTTTTTATGCCTGGATCAGTTGATGGTGCAGACTATTATCTCACCGGTCAATTCATTCCTGAATCTATGAAGACAGAAGGTATCATCAACCTGACTGATTATATTGAAGTGATCGATCACAGAGTAAAAAATGGGAAATCAATGTATATCGTTTCCGATCCTGCCGGTCAGTCAACATCTGCAAAAGTTACGACAGTAAGTGTAAAAAATACTGATGTCATTACTATTACCCCTGCCGAACAAAAGATATATGCTTATGAAAATTATCTGAAAAAAATTCTTGATAATCCGGCGATGCAGAAAATGCCTGATGTCAATAAACGCCTGAATATTATTGTTGTTGATGCAAAAAGTAAAGCTTCCGTATATGAAAAAATGTTTCTCGTAGATCGTAAAATCACGGATAACAGCGGTCGCGCCAATTTTGTTTTATCCGGTGAAATCAATGGTATGCATCAACGGAAAAACGGTATCAATGCTGATTATCTTGTAATCAGTGTGCAATTGACGGATATAGAAAATAATGAAGTTATTTTTGAAGGTGCCTATGAAGTAAAACGTCTTACCGAATCAGGTATTGTCTATCGTTGAAATAAATATAAAATTTATGGGATCTGCTATTATGATTAAAAAATCTTTTTTACTGTTCTTTTCTCTTGCAACAATATTTTTCAGCGGCTGCCGTGCCGTATATGAAGTGGATCGTTCTGAACGTACCGAACAGAGTATTGTGTTTACCCGTCCTGCACGTTTTACTCCTTTTTTCGGTTCTCATTCTTTAAGTGAGTTCGTTGAGATCACTTATGAAAAAGTGTCACGTAATCAAGCCGGACAATTGGTAGTGGAAGCAGGCATCAGGAATCGTGGTCCTGTGGGTTGGGCAGATTGGTATAAGGATGCTCCGGAACAAATAACATTGAAAACGCGTTGTGCATTTTTCAATGGTGTAAGGGTGCTTTCTCCGGCAATTTATTCCACAAATCAGCAGGAGATTGTTATAGGACGCGGTGAAACATACTATTACCGTGCTGTATGTCCTGACACATCTGCCTCTGATTATCAATTAATTCTTGGGGATTAAGAAATATGAAACTGTTTTCAGTAATAATCAGTGCTATTACCGTGCTGCTGATTGCAGGGTGCAACAGTTATCAGGGGGACTTTGTTCAAAAAAGTGAAAAAGAACTTGAACAAATGGAATCAATAAATCAAACTGCGCACAATTCATTTGTCGCAGAAAATTATGCAACCGCAGAAAAATTGCTGCGCGGGTTGACACGTGAACGTACAGTGAGCCGTCCGTTGTATCAACTGGAGTTGCTGTCTGTACTTCTTATGTCCGGTAAACATGACAAAGCCCATAAGCTGATGATGGAAATCTATCAGGATCTGGAAATGTTGTTTGATACTCAGCTGGAAGACAAAGCTCAAAGTATATGGCATGGAGAGATCAACAAAGTTTTCAAAGGAGATTCCTACGAAAGATCAACATTTTATGCATTTATGGCACTTTCTTTTATCCGTCAGGGAAACTATGAAGATGCCTTGCGCTGTGTAAAGAACGGTTTATTGGCAGATGCAGACTCCAATTCAGAAAATGCGGTAGAAGATTATGCCATGCTCTATTTCATCGGATATCTCGCTGCATTAAAAATGGATTCTCAGCAGGATGCTCAAGAGTATTTGAATTGGATGATCAAATCTTTGGCGTATCGCAGAACAATTACGGAAGAAGAGCAGACACTGTTGAAAGATAAATTTACTACTGATTTTCAGAAGCAGAAACCTAATGTCATTATGGTTGTATGGGCTGGTTTGCCTCCTACAGTAACATGTCTTGGAGATTACAAAGAAAACAGAACTGTAATTCACGGAGATGCTGTGTTTGATATGCTGGGTATTTCTGTTGAAAATTACGCACCTTATTTTCAATCCGGAACATTGGGAGATTTGGACTATCAGGCTACCACCAGAGGAGGACGTTTGATGGATAACGTGCTTGCCGATCAGGCAGCTGCCAAAAAGGCGATGAAAATTTCCGGTAACCTTTTGTTCGTAATTGGCTCAGGATGTTTTGCAGTTTCATCCAGACTCCCAGAACCGACACTGCAACTCTGTTTCCTGGGAGCCGGAGCCGGCTGCTACATACTTGGATTCGGTACCCATGTTATCGGTTATTTTATGAATCCGGCTGCTGATGGACGTTTCTGGAGAAATCTTCCGGGGCAGTTTTTCCTGATTCCGATGTATTTGGAACCTGGAGATTATAATATTATGTGTGCCGGATATAAGAAATCTGATCGTACAGGAGTGTTATTGGATAGAATAAATGTTCCCGATGGGAATCAGGTATCAGTGATCCATTTGCCGATGATGAATCAGGGATTTGATAAATATGCAATAAGTACAAAATTTTCAGACGAGCAGCGATATGTCATATCGCGTGCCAATAATAACCGGATGGAGAAAGAGCTGAAATGAAAAAAATTTTTCTCAATATCGGCATAGGGATTCTGTTTATTTCAATCATAACCGGTTGTAATTCGACAAAATATTATGACATACTGCCTCCGTTACCGGAATATCCGGAAACAAAAGTTGATTTTGACACTTCTGCCACAATTGACTTTTACGAAGATTCCAATAATGGATTAAATCAGGAAATTTACAGACAGCTCAAAGCCAACGGCTATACAAATGTCCTGAAAAAAATCCGTTTTTGCGGACATGATTTATCCAGTACACGTGTACTTCAATTGCTCCACGTTATGTACATGTATTATAACTGCCGTGATGGTCGTTATCTGGAAACCAGGGTAATAATCATGGTACGTAACCCGGGAGAAGTATGGAATAAAAAGCTGCAATATTCCAAACCACGTTATTTTCAGGCATTCAGTCGTTTCAAGCTTGGCGACTCTGAAATATATTCTGAAAAAGCTCTTGGATTTTCCATGGCAGTAAAAAATTTGTTTAGAATTGAAGAATTCAGACGAGCTCTTGAACCGGTGAAAGTGCCGGAAATGCTCAACAGTGATGTTGTTTCTGCGGATATTTTATGGCAGCAGTCTGTCGCATTTCAGAGAAACCAAAGTACTTCTGATGCGATTTTCCGGGCATATCTTGCCGCAGATCGTGGTCACCGTGAAGCCAGCAGATATTTGCTTGATCAGGTAATGTCTTCTTCAATACTCCGGCCATTACAGCTTGTAAGGATGATAAAAAAAGGAGCTGAGTATGGTAATCCTAAAGCCCAAAACAAGTTGGGAATGATGCATTTGAATGGAGAGATTGTAGTTAAAGAAAATTATCTTGCGTATCATTGGTTCAGACGTGCCGCTGAGCAGAATTTTCCGGAAGGTTTGCTGAATCTTGGATTTTGTTATGAGCATGGTATTGGTGTGACAAAAGATACTGAAAAAGCGATTTCCTTGTATCGTGCTGCATTAAAACTCGGATCTCAAACGGCAAAATACCGGTTGAAACATCTGATCGGGAAATGATATTGTCAACAGAAAAGAAATAAGTGCCGGATTGTTGCATAATTTATTATTTGGCAATGTCCCAAATGTTGTGAAACTGGTATATCAGGTTATATGCGGCAAATTGCAAGAACAAGGTGCGAGATTGACCGCAATGCGTCACCGCAGGTTATATTTTCACAAAAATCAGGACAACGACTATTATTTTGCAACAATCCGCACCGGTACGAAAATTCCGTTGTGACAGTGGCGGATGGTTTTTAATGGTGAATTGACAAAGTAAACGCACGTTTGTAATAGTAAACGCACACTGCTATCAAAAAGAGCGTGCGTTTACTTTTACAATCGTCATTTTTAAAAATTTTTCTTAAAAAAATAGAAATCCACCATTGACAAATCATAAAAAGTGATTTACTTTAAAGAACACATGAAGGAACTTTTATTCTGATGAAAAATTTTGTTTACAGCAACCGATTTTATTTTAACGCCGGCTTCGTTTTCTACTTTAGAAAGCGGGGCAGGACGTTTGCTGCTGTATCCGTTTAGAGTTCCGGTAACACAATATACGTTCTGATATACCCCGCTGTAAAAGATCGCAGCGGGGTTTTTTTATGGTCAAATTTCAACAATTCCCACAGGAAAGGTAAAAAAATGGTTATTATTCTCAAGGAAAATCCGGAATCAGGTCAGCTTGAAAATCTGCTTTCATGGATCAAAGAACAGGGAGTTACTCCCCACATCACCCGCGGTGTTCACCAGACGATCATGGGTTTAGTCGGAGATACCGCCAAAATCGATATCGATCTGCTCGAACAGATGGAGATCGTCGAAGCAGTCAAACGGGTACAGGAACCATTCAAAAACGCCAACCGGAAATTCCATCCGCTGGATACTGTGGTAAAAATCAAAGATGCTGAAATCGGCGGAAATTCAATGACTGTGATCGCAGGTCCATGTTCAGTGGAAAGTGAAGAACAGATCATCACCGTGGCACGCAGTGTTAAAGCTTCCGGCGCAAAACTGCTCCGGGGCGGAGCATTCAAACCCCGCACTTCCCCGTACGCTTTCCAGGGATTGCGGGACGAAGGAATCAAACTGCTGCTGGAAGCCAAAAAAGATACCGGTCTGCCGGTGGTGACAGAGATCATGGATATTTCACAACTCGACCTTTTCGCCGATGTCGATGTGATCCAGGTCGGCGCAAGAAATATGCAGAATTTTGAGTTGCTCAAAGAACTCGGACTTTCCGGTAAACCGATCCTTTTGAAACGCGGTCTTGCCAACACCTATCAGGAACTGCTCATGAGTGCCGAATACATTATGGCAAGCGGCAACGAAAATGTTATCCTGTGCGAAAGAGGTGTAAGAACCTTTGAAACCTATACCCGCAATACACTGGATATTTCAGCGGTTCCGGCACTGAAAATACTCTCTCACCTGCCGGTGATAATCGATCCCAGCCATGCCGCCGGTATCGCCAGATTTGTCACACCGCTGTCACTTTCAGCAGTTGCCGCCGGAGCAGACGGTCTGATCGTGGAAGTACACAACAATCCGGCATGTGCCAAATGCGACGGTATGCAGAGCCTGACCATGGAAGAATTTGACAAACTGATGAAAAAGATAAATATAATGGATTCTGCACGCCGCGAATGCCTTGCCATATAAGAGGTGGATTATGAATATCAAAACTGTCCGTAAAGAAATAGACCTTATCGATGATCAGATGCTGGAACTTTTTGCCAGACGTATGGCTCTGGGAAAAACTATCGGCAAAATGAAAGAAGCACAGCATATACCCATCGAAAACAGCAGCAGAGAGCGTGAAATACTGCTGAAAATTTCCCGGGAATCCGGAGAAGAACTGCGCAGCAGTGCCGGAATTTTATTTTCCATGCTTTTTGAGTTGAATAAGTCTTATCAGCGCAGCCAATGTGCGGAATGCGGTACTTTTGCCCAAAAAACTGTCGATGCTCTGCATAATACTCCGGAACTTTTCCCGTCTACCGCCAAGGTCGGCTGCTGCGGGATAGCCGGTGCTTATGCCCAGTTGGCGGCAGACAAGATCTTTCAACTGGCGGATATAACATACTTCAATGATTTTGCCGGAGTTTTTCAGGCAGTGGAAAAAAATTTGTGCCGGTACGGAATTTTACCGATCGAAAATTCCACTTCCGGTACAGTCGATCAGGTTTACGATCTGATGAAAGATCATAAGTTCCATATCGTGCGCAGCTGCCGTCTGCGGGTAAGGCATGCCCTGCTGCTGCCGCCGGGAGCAAAAATCTCGGACATAAAAGAGGTCATTTCCCATGAACAGGGATTGAAACAGTGCGTCGGATTTCTTAAAAAATTGGGAAATATCCGGCAGACTACCGCCGGAAATACAGCAATGGCAGCAAGGATCGTCAGTGAATCCGGCAGAAAAGATATTGCCGCAATCGCCAGTCCGGAATGTGCCGGTATCTACGGTCTGATACCTGGTGCGGAAAATATTCAGGATAAAGATTCCAATTATACAAGATTCATCTGTATTTCACGCGATATGGAAATATATCCCGGGGCATCAAAAATCAGCATTATGGGGATCCTGCCGCATAAACCCGGAGCGCTTTACAAACTGTTGGCAAGATTCGCCGTACTCGGGGTCAATCTGACCAAGCTGGAAAGCCGTCCGATGGGAAATGGAGATTTTGAATATATGTTCTACTTCGATTTTGAAGCATCCATGGTCAACCGGGAAGTAAGGCAGTTGATTGCTGAATTGGTAACTGAAGGGGGGAAATTCAGCTTCCTCGGAAATTATACGGAAATCCAATAAACGGCTGGTAATGTCCCGGATTTTGTGAAACTGAAATATAAATTGGCAAAAAACGTAATTTCAATGCATGAAACATAGTGATTTGTCAACTGGCAGATCACGGTTTATTTTCTATCGGCTTGTCAGGGCGCAGCTTTATGCGAAGCCCGATGGATGCAAACCTTAAAAAAATTTTTTATAATCGCTTGACATTCAAACAAAGAGTGATATAGTATATGTGAAAACAAAGTGATGTATACAACACTTTACTTTAATAATTTCCGGAGGGGGTACAGTGACACTCAATTCAGATGATTTCTGCAAACACGGACAAATCTACGCTCAACTGTTGGAATCTTTTTCTTCCGGTAAATATAAAATCGGTGAAAGAGTTCCTTCAGAAAGAGAAGTTGCCGCTGCTTTGCAGGTGAATATCCGCACCGTGCGCCGGGCATTCCGGGATCTGATACTTGGCGGCATTGTGGAAAAAAAGGTCGGTTCCGGAACCTATCTTAAAGCATTTCCCCACATTGCATGGGAAAAAAAGCCTGTCAATGTAATTATAAGCAATGATTACGCTCCTCAAGGGCGGCGGATGATCGAACATCTGCTGCCGGAAATCGCTGCCGAAAAGGGTCGCAGCGTCCGTCTGATCAATGTTGCTGACAAAGAGGTGGATAAAATTTTGCGTTCAGCGATCGCTCTTGAACAAAGTTCCATTCTCTGTCTGATAAATCTGGATGACGCCAGAGCGGTATTTGAAAATCCCAAACTTTTTGCCGCTATCAGCAACAACAGCTCATTCCGCGGCGTTCCCTGCGTAATGTGCGACGACCGGCAGGGAATCACAAAACTGGTCAGACATCTGCAAAATGCCGGACACCGGCGTATTGCTCTGGTGAAACAGTGCAGTAAATTCGGCGACGGAGTAAGCTCTCTGCAGGCTGAAGCCTGGCGGGAAGCTCTCGGCAGAGATTTCGATCCGGAGCTGGAAATTTCCCTGCCGGAAACCAGAGATGATTATATACGTTCAGCATACAGCACTGTCAGGGAAAAAATTGCCGGAATCAATTTCAGTGCGATGATCTGTACCATTGATGAGTTGATGTACGGTGCTATGGCAGCGATCCGGGAAAGCGGCAAACGTATTCCTGAAGATATTGCCATTGCTTCCATCGGCAACTCACCGCTGGCAGAATTTGCCGCACCGCCGGTCACCAGCTGTGATCCATCTTTTGCCGAACATCTGCGGGCGGCATTTGATCTGCTGGAATACAATTACAATCACCCTGATGCTCTGGAAACATCCCGGCTTATCCAACCGGAAATAATTATACGTAAATCAACTGATTTCACCAGCAAAGGAGAAGAAAAATGAGTTATCAGAAAAGAAATCATTTTACCCTGATCGAATTGTTAGTAAGCACTGTTATCTCATCATGGCATTTTTTTGCACAGAAAAGTGCGGTTGCAACACAACAAAGAATTCCGCTTTTCTTGAAAAAGGGAGTGGGGTTTGGGGAGAGGGGAAAAACCTCTTTTCCCGTGAAAAGAAGTTTTTCCCCTCTTCCCAAGAGCGCATTCACTTTAATAGAACTTCTCGTCGTCATTGCCATCATTGCCATTCTGGCGGCAATACTGCTTCCGGCACTTAATTCTGCCAGAGAGCGCGGCAGAGCGGCAAACTGTATAAACAATCTCAAACAGCTTGGCTTGAATTCCATACAGTACACTTCTGATAACGATGATTTTTTCACGGCTCCCATCGGTTCGATGTTCCACAAACTTGACCGGCTCTATCTGGGCGCACCGGCAGAGGCGGCGGATGACTATCTGTTTTCCCCGCTTTTCGGATGTCCCGGCAATCCTCCTCCGGAATTTCAGGGTGGTACATTCGGCAAAGCTTTTCATTACAAACGCATGAGCTATCTGTTGAATAAAAACCTTTCCGGTCAGGAGAATTCCCCGCTGAAATACACCCGGGTATCAAAACCGTCATTTCTGGTCTACATCATCGATAAAAATGCAGTAATGTGTACCCGGGATTCCGGAACAGATACCAGCAATACTTACAGTTACAGCCAGACGGTCTGCGCTCCGGGAGTACATAACAGCAATGTGAATATTACTTTCCTTGACGGTCATGTGGAAACCAAAGCTGATTCCGATACTGAATTTATCGGCACCGGCGGTGTACCGTTGCGCCGCCGCTGGGATCCGAATTACGAGTGATAAATCACGGAGTTTTGATCTGATGAAAAATACTGCGTTAAAAATTTCAACCGCCGGTCTGACGGAGGAGTTGAAAAGAGCATTGATGGTGCTTTCTGACGAATATCCGCTTGAACTGGTTGAAAATGGCGGTGATCTGGAATTCCGTCAGGTTTCCGCAAAGGATGTTTTCAGCAAAGTCACCTGTAATGACGGCAAATATCTGGTGGAATACTCCACCTTATCCGGGGCGTTGCGTGGTGTCGGCAGTGCCCTTGCCGGTATTGAGTGTGAAGAAAGCACCCCGTTTGTCCGGCTGGGGATCATGCTGGATGTTTCCCGTAATATGGTTATGAAAGTGGAACACTTCAAAAAGTGGCTCCGCCGTCTGGCATTGAGCGGCTGCAATCAACTGCAGCTGTATTGCGAAGACACTTACAAACTGGATGGAGAACCGTTTTTCGGCATTTACCGTGCGCCTTATTCGCTGGAGGAACTGCAGGAAATGGATTCTTACGCCGATTCGCTGGGTATCGAATTGATCGGCTGTATACAGACTCTTGCCCATCTGGAACAGATTTTGCAGCATCAAACCTATACGGAAATAAGGGATAATGACAAGATCATGCTGGTCGATCATCCGGGAACGGAGGCACTGGTGCGTAAAATGATCGCATTCTGGAGCAAAGCTCTGAAAAGCCGCCGTCTGCATGTAGGTATGGATGAAGCGCACGGTCTGGGGCGCGGCAGATTTCAGACGCTCAATGGCCCGGAAGGTGAATCATCATTGATGACCAGACACTTGAAACTGGTCGCCGGTATCTGCAAAGAGTACGGGGTATTCCCCATGATCTGGTCGGATATGTTTTTCCGGATGACCAATCCCGGTCATGTCTATTACGATTTTGAATCACCGTTTCCGCCGGGTATCGGTAAGAAGATCGATCCGGATACCATTCTGGTCTACTGGGATTATTACCACCGTGACCGGGAATCTTACACAAAAATGATCGCCCGCCACCGGGAACTGGGTAAGGAACCGCTGGTCGCTTCCGGAATATGGACATGGAGCCGCATGTGGCACGATCACCGCAAGACCGTGGAAACAGCTCTGCCGTGCATCGAGGTGTGCCGGGAAGAAAAAATCCGGGAACTTTCCTTTACCATGTGGGGCGATGACGGAGCTTACTGCTGTTATGATTCCGCACTGGCAGGGATCATCTACTGTGCCGATGCCGCTTTCGGGATGACGGATGAAAAGATCACCGCCAGACGTTTCAAAGCGTTGTGTCAGGCAGATTATCACACCTGCAGCATTATCGGTGATATTCACGGGGAAACCGGCGGCATTGCCGATGATGATTCGGTGGAAATTTTTCCGGCAATGGTGTTGTGGGATGATCCGCTTCTGGGTATATATTACAGCAACTGCAAGTGCGCACACAAGGATTTTGACCGCAATTATATCGCCGTATTGCAGAATATATTGGTGCAGATCATGCCGTTTGAGCATGAAAAAAATGCCGGTAATGTCGCTTATGCGGTGACTTTGATCAAAACGCTGATCAAAAAACTGGAAATGCGTGCCATTCTGGAACAATCTTATGCCGATAAGGATATGGCAGTTCTTGAAAAGCTCGCTGATCAGGATATTCCGGAATTGATCACCTTGATGACTGCCACAGCAGAACACTTCCGCAACAATTGGCTGGCATGCGCCAAAGCCAATGGTATGGAGCGCATACAGGCTCGTTTTGCCGGTCAGATCTGCCGTTTGCAGGAGCTTGCCCGCCGGATAAAAGAGTTTTCTTCCGGTGCGGTCGGGGCGATTGACGAGCTGAATGATCCGCTTCCCCGTGATCTGCCGCCGCAGAGGATGAATTTCTATCACCGGGTATCCAGTGGATCAAACCATATTTGAGGGCATTTCATGGGTATGAAAATAACTGTTGCCGCTGCCAACTCATCTTTTAAGGATAAAGAGAGAGCTGATTTGGTCTGTTCCGGCAGAAATGATGAAGCTGTGATCAACCGTGCAATTGCACTTCTCACCCGGGGTGGAACAATACAGCTGCTTGACGGGGATTACATTATTGAGGATTTTTCCAATGAAGGCAATTCAGCGGTCTGCATCGGTTACAATGACGGTAATGCCCGGGTGGTGAATATTACCGGAGATACGGAAAACAAATCCTACAATACCAGTTTCGGGGTGGTGCTGCATGTGCCGGAACACGCAGTAAAAGCGATGGATCCGGATAGTTCATACCGGGTGTTTTACGGTTGTGCCGCCAAGCCGGATATGGCTCCGGACTGGTTCACCTACACCCATGTGAACAATGTCAATTTTGAAAATTTCTACATCAAATTTTCTGACGCCACGCGCAAAATCATCGGTATAGACTGCAGCAACTTCGGTTCCAGCATGCTCAAACAGATCGGTATTTATACCGACCGTTATTTTCCCGACCGTTTTCTGCATCTCAAACCGGCGACTCCGGTTGCCGGTTGTATCGGTGTGATAAGTAATCCGTCTTCCAATGATGAAATGTCCCGTATCGGTATGGATACCGTCTGTGTCGGCGGTCTGCATACAGCTTTTTACATCAATGAAACGGATAAACTTATCATGCGGAGCTGTACCACGGCACGCTGCTGTTACGGATATATTTTCAAAGGCGGCTTGAAAACTCTGACTTTGATCAATTGTTCAGATGAGGGCAATACCCATCTGCCGCTTTTCACGGTGAAACCGGGCAGACCGGGACATATAAGTAATATAGACTTCAATATCGAGCGTTTCAATGCCGCTTATATTCCGGATGATCCGGATGGCAATTGTGAACCGCATGCAGTGGAGGAGTTTCCGGATTCATGGTTCGGTTTCATTTCCTACACCATGCAGGGGGAGGCATTCGGACTGAAACGCTTCTGGAAAGATGGGCACGGGCGGAACATCAAAACGGTGAATCAGAATCACAGCCGCACGGAACTGCCGGAATATCCGGAGTTTCTGGAAAGCTGTTTTGATGTAAAAAGCAATAAAACTGTCACCTGGAACGGCAGAAACTGGGTCGATGCGATGGGGAATATAATAAAATAAAGAGAACCGCCTCCCCGGCGACCGGGGACGTGGTCAATCCTCCTTCGCACAAGTGCTATGGAGGACAAGGCGGCGAAATATCTGCGGAGCAAAGCGAAGCGGTATAAAACTACCACCTGCCGGAAGCGAAAGTCAGGCAAGAATTGACTGACAGTTTGAGCTGCAGGCAGCTTGGAGAAGACAACTGAATAAAAAATAAAGAGATCCGCTCCCCGGCGACCGGGGACGTGGTCAAGCGGCGGAACGCTTGTCGCCGCCATAAGCGGCGAAACATCTGCGAAGCGTAAGCGGAGCGGTATAAAACTACCACCTGCCGTAAGCGAAAGTCAGGCAGGAATTGCCTGACAGTTTGAGCTGCAGGCAGCTTGGAGATGACAACAGAATAAAAAATAAAGGATATGCCACCGGAGCAAACCCGCGGTTTGACGGTGATAAATTGTAAAACAACCTTAAAAAAGGAGAAAGATAATGAAAAAATCAATTTTAACGGCACTGCTGCTTACTTTTGCAGCATTAAGCAGTTCCGGTGCCGAAATCAAGCTTTTCAATGTTGCAAAGAAAAGCACACCGGTGACACAGGCGGCATTTATGCAGGATGATACCAATTGCCGTCTGATTTTCAAGGTCGCTCCGGAAACTCCGGCAGATTTTACCATCAACAACATCTATCTTTTTGTTGACAATGACCGTACCACCGGCAGAAAAGGTATCGGCAATGAATATTATTTTGACATTGCCAAAAAAATGATTTCCACCTATGCCGCTGACGGTAAAGGTACTTTGCACCGCAAAGCCATTACGGTTTCCCGTGATGGACAATGGTATATTCTGACCTTTCCGGCGAAGTTGAGTGCCGATACCGGTCTTAAAGAGTTTGAAGCAGTTTTCCATTGTGCCGGCAAGAAAAGCGACCGGGTCATTCTGCGGGGAAATGCCGCTGAAACTGCAGAATTTCCGGCGGATAAATAAGAGAGGTATACGATGAAAAAATTTGCATTTATCTGTGCTGTATTTCTGTCAGCGGTTGTATTTGCTGCAGAAGCTCCTTTTTTTGCCGCCGCTCCGAAATCTCCGGTACTCGGGGTATCTTTCGCTGAAAAAGGTGATACTCTTGCTCTGGCATTCAAACTGCCGGATAATATCGCCAACGATTTCTCTCTGATCAATATTTATCTTTTCGCCGACAGTGACCGCAATACCGGCAGAAAAAACATGGGAAATGAATACTACTTTGATATTCCCAAAGCGATGATTTCCACTTATGCTGCTGACGGTAAAGGTACTTTGCACCGTAATGCATTGAATCATTTCCGCAGCGGAGAATGGTACATCATCACCTTTGACAAAGCACTTACCGCTGGAAAGCCTTTGAAAGAATTTGAGATCATTTTCAACGGCATGGGAAAACGCGGCAGTGCTTCTCTGCGTGGCAAGGCACAGAAAGTTGATAATTTGCCGGAGATTCCGGAGCGTCATAAAAAAGCTCCGGCTGCCGCCAAAGCTCCGGCTGCGGCAAAGGTTGTTCCCGGCAAAGCGATCCCTGCCGGTCAGGTGGAAATATTTCTCGCTCCGTCTCTGACCAAACTCAATTCTGCTTCCGACACCACCGGGATCAAAAAACTGGAAGTCAATGCTCTGCGCAATGCCATTGAAGATTTTCAGCTGGCAGTCTGGTTCGGTAAACCCGATCGCGGTACATTGCGGCTTTACTGGGGAAATATTGTTGATGCCGACGGTAAAAAAGTGCCGGGGGCGCAGTTGAAGTTTTACCGGCTCATCAAAGTGCCGTTTTCCGAACCGATAGCAGAAGATGCCAAACGCTCGATCAAAGTTTCTTCAAATGTCCCGGTCAAACAGGTCATGGTACTTGATCGTCTGACTCCCTATGCCCAAGGAAGCAAGACCGGAGATTACAAACTCTATCTTGCCAAAACTTTTACCATCTGGTATGCCACAGCTTATTTCCCCGCCAATGTGAAGCCGGGGAAATACTCCGTTGATTTGCGTGTGGAATATCCCGGTGGTGAGGAAAAACTTTCTGTCATCTTCAATGTCAACTCATTTGTCGTGCCGGAACGCCCCAATTTTGTGATGTTCGCCGACCTGCCCAGACTGGTTAATTACACTTCCAGATTCAACGAAAACAAGGCTTATCCCAACGCCATGACACTGGATCTGGAAGAGTGTTTGAAAAATATGAGTGAGCACCGTGTGGCATTGCGGTCACTGCCTGCGAAAGTCGGTTTGAGTTTCAATGGCAATGAACCGGTTCTGGATTTTTCCAATTTCGATCCGCTGGCTTCGTATGTGCTGGATGAATTGAAAATGAATACCCGCATGGAAATGCCGCTGGCAACTGTTTCCACCGGACACAGCAGCAATTACACCAAGTTGTACGGACCGATCGACAGCACGCAGATCAGCGATGAATTCCGCACCAAATATACGGCAACTTTGCGGGCAACGCTCAAACATCTCCGGGCAAAGGGATGGGATAAATACTTCTTTGCCTACTTTTCAGACGAACCGGCACGTTCCGATTTCGGGCAGATGGCGGAAGTTGCCCGCATCATCAAATCTGCCGATCCTTCTCTGGTTCCGTGGATCTACGGCCCCGGACCGAGAGAGGAATTCATGGATGTGCTGGATACGTGGATGGGCGGTTTCGGCACTCCGCTGGAAGAAGGTGAGATCCAGGGCGATGCCAACGGCAAATGTGTGGCAAAATCAATCGCCCGCGGCGACCGTATCGGAGTTTACAATCCGCACAGTGCCTATGCCCTCAATGTGCCGCCGACTTTCACCCGCACCCTCTACTGGTGGGCATATCAGCAGAATCTGTACTGGATGAGTATGTATTGTCTTGGGTATTTCACCACCGGCCCGCAGGATCTGACCAACCGCCGTTACTGGCACTACTGGGTCTATCCGCCGACTCCGGGCAATGCTTCATGCTGGGAAAACTCCATCCGCTGGGAAGCCACCCGGGACGGCATGGTCGATTACGAACTGCTTTTTGCCGCTGAAAAATCAGTGGAAAGATTGAAAAAACAGCTTCCGTCAGCAACAGCTGTTTCTGCCAGATGTATTGCCATGGAATATGCCAATGCGGTAAGCGCCTCCCGTGAAGTCCGCTGTGAAGATGCTGCTTTGCTGGAAAAAGTCCGCAATGCCCTGATTTCTGAAGTGGAGATGCTTTCAGAAAAAGCCAATGAAAAAATTCCGGCATTTGCCCATTACCGTTTTGAAAAAGAGATGATGGTCATGGAGGTTTATGCTCCGGAAAATACCGTGGTCAGATTTGCTGCAAACGGTACGGAAATGGCGTGTGTATCACTCCGGGGAAAAGCTCCGGCAGTATTCAAGCTCCCGGTATCGGCGGTCAAAGATCAGCCGGTCATCGAGATCACACTTGACGGAAAACGGGTGATCCGCAAACAGATATTCGCTCCTTTTGCAGCGCGTTGAAAGAGTTTTTCTGTCATTCCCCCCGCTGTACGGCAAAGGAACTTGCTTTTTGCCGTCAGCGGGGTTATATTTTGTCACTGTTCCGGACTTTGTGAAACTGATATTATGGAAACTTCAGCATTCAAAAAACTTTGCCGCATTGCCGGTGAAACCTGTGTCCGTTACCGTCTGATTTCAGACGGCGACCGGATACTGGTCGGTCTTTCCGGGGGTAAGGACAGTTTCACACTCATGCATCTGCTGGAGCATCTGCGCCGTCATGCGCCGGTGAAATTTTCAGTTGCGGCGGCGACTTTCGATCCGGGATTCGAGGGATTTGACCTGAAAAATATTGCCGGTTACTGCAAGGAAAACCACTGGGAGCATCATGTGGTGAAAATGGATATCCCATCACTGCTCCGGGAAAAATCTTTTGAAACTTCTCCATGTGTACTTTGCTCCCGTTTGCGCCGCGGCAAACTTTACGGACTTGCCAATCAGCTTGATTGCAATAAACTTGCTCTGGGACAGCATCTGGATGATGTGATCAACAGCTTTTTTATGAGTTTATGCCGCGGTCAGGGGATCACTTCGATGGCTCCGCTGGTCAGACCGCAGAATCCGGAACATCCGGTGATCATCCGTCCTCTGGCACTGGTTCCGGAGGAGTTGATCTGTCAGTGTGCCGGAAATTTTTCTTTTCCGGAAAAAACCGGGATCTGCCGCTATGAAGCGACGGTAAAAAACGGCGACCGGGCGCACTTCAAAAAATTGATCAATGAATTATCCGCTCGTATTCCCGGACTCCGGGAAAACATTGCCCACTCCCTGACCAAGGTGGAATCGGCTCATTTACTTATTCCGCCGGAGAAATAAATGTTTATCCGGACGCAATTTGCATGTGGAACCGCAAAAAGTTTTTTTCCCGGTTGAAAAATTTTGATGATCGTGCTATCTTAAGAAGATAAATGGAGGTTTATCATGGTAAAATGGTTTTTTATGTCGTTTTTATCCTTATGTTCTGTGATCGCTGCCGGAGGCGGTATTTCCGGTTTGACGGCGCAATTCCGCAACGGGCAGGTCTTTCTGCAATGGCAGGAAAAGGATCTGCCTCCGGATGCCAGATTGAGTGTGTGGAGTTCAGACCGTCCGGTAACTGCGGCTGATCCCGGGAAAAAAATCGCTGCTTATCTGAATACCGGCAGTGCCAGAGACTGGTGGCTGGATATAGACTCATTCATTCTGCCCCGGGATAAGAAACTGAAAGATGAAGAAATCTTTGCCGGAGCGGTCGCCAATGAATTCGATGCCCGCCGCCCGGCGAAAGGTTTTGTCATCTGCGAGGGCGGCAAACCGATAGATCCCGATGGCGGACTTCATGTCCATACTCCGGAAGCCGGAGAAACCGGCAGACGTTATTATGGAGTATCTCTGCACTCGGGGTACGATGAAAAAATATTGCAGATGACCGCTACAACTGCTCCGGTGGAAGTTGCCATCGGTAAAGCTGTGCCGATTCGCCTTACCGGCAGAAATATGCAGCAGAACAGCGGTAAAAACAAACCGCTGGTGGTCGTGCTTCACGGCAGAGGCGGCGGTGCCGGGGTCGATTCCAGAGGCAATGCAGTGGGGACCCATTTGCTTTTTGCTCCCCGCCAGCTGGCGTGGCGCGAGGGGATCCCTTTCAAATTCACGGTGAGAAATCTGCCCGACCGGGTGGAATTGATCATGTGTGACCGGGTCTGGATCGGCAGACGGATGAAGAAAAGTGAAATTTCCGATTCCCGGGATCTGGTTCCTGCCATTTCCACATTCTGGTTGGGGTACAATCCGGAAATTGCCCGGAGCATCGCCGGACCGGAATATAAATTTGACAATTATACCGAGCGTTATCTGATCTATGTGATCAAATGGGCGCAGGAGTTTCTTGGAACCGATCCGGCGGCAACCTATGTTTCCGGCGGTTCCATGGGCGGTACCGGTGCGGTACAGATGATCACACATTATCCTGAAGTATTTGCCGCCGGAGTGGCTCTGGTGCCGATCTACACTTACAGCTGGAAACGTCATCCGGGCATTGCCAACTCCGCTTTCCGCATCCAGTGCAGTGTGGGAAAATTTTCTGCAAAAAATCCCGCCCGTCTGCCGGATGGAACCGATCTGCTCGTCTATGCCGATGCCGCGCGCAATATCAATCAGCCGGCGATCGATATGCCGCCATTGTTTGCCACCAACGGCAGAATGGATGCTTCGATCCCGTGGGCGAATAATCCGCCTTTCTACGCTGCAGCCAATGAAGCAAGACAGTCATTCACCGTATTCTGGAACAACGGCAATCACGGCATGTCCGGTGCCAGACCGGCAGATATGTCCTTTGCCCTGCCGGAAATTTTCAAACTCTACCGGCTTGACAGAAGTTTTCCGGCATTTTCCAACTTTTCCGACAACCGCAACTTCGGCAACGGCAGCCAGACCGATGGGGATCTGACCGGCTGGATAAACCGTGGTCTGCGCTGGGGAAATGTGGTGGATTCAGCAGAACGCTATGAAATTACGATCACAGCATCCCATCCGGAGATCCGTTATCCGGCAACCGTGGATGTCACTTTGCGGCGGCGGCAAAAATTCCTCACCCGCCCCGGAGAGGTCGTTAAAGTATCGGTCAACGGAGTAAAAGGCAGTGTTACTGTGGATAAAAACGGTTTGCTGACGGTGGAAAAGGTGGTTTTGAAAGATGCTTCACCGGTTAGAATAGTGTTGAGCAGATAAAATTATTGTCTCAATTTTTGTGAAAAATCTTTACTGCGGTGGCGCATCGTGGGCAATCTCGCGCCTTATACTCCAAAAAATCTCCCTGCGGCGGCAGGAGAGCCGCCTCGCCGCTCGTGCTTCGCACTCGGCGGTTTCAGTCGATTTTCCGGAGACCACGCCCTCCGTCATTCCGTGCGGCTTACGCCGTACTC
>JAZSIZ010000056.1:0-9347 GCA_045534015.1 Victivallaceae bacterium
TGACTGCGAAAACGTCCGCTGATTTGCCAGGAGATTGCCCGCAATGCACCACCGCAGGAAAGATTTTTCACAAAAAATGAGACAATAACTTTTGAAAAAGTTATCGCAGAACAAATGTTAATTAAGGAATATAAAATAGAATGAAGATAATATTTTCAGTTTTGATCGGATTGAGCATGATGCCGCTGCTTCTGACCGGTACTCCGCCGGATCATCGTCCTCCATTCGATAAAAGTGCTTATAAGAATACGTTGTGGACACAGGTCAATCCCTGGTGGCTTCCCAATAAAAAACGTCAATTCGATCAGGCTGGTCCGAATTATGCCGTCAAAAGGTATCCGGAATCGAATTATGATGCCTGGAAAACGGCAATGGCAGAAAGCCGTAAATACGGAATGACCGGCTGGCAGGTAGAATTGGTGACCCAAACGCCGAGTTACGGAAACATATTCAATCAGATAGTACAGGGAGCGGAAGAACTGGGATCTGATTTTAAAATCGCTCTGATGCTCAGTATGCATTCATGTAAAGGGGCAAAAGAGGATCTGAAAGTGCTTTTCAAGCAGATGGATGTGATTGCTGATCTCTGGCGTAACAGCCCTAATATTTACCGGTTGAATGGAGCTCCGGTCATCAGCGTATATACCGCAACCAGTCATCCGGCAGCTGAATGGAAAATAATTATTGATGAATTCGAAAAGCGTTACGGCAAAGCCATCTGGCTGATGAACTTCTGGGGTAAGCCGAATATCCCGGATAAAGTTCCGCAGCAGGTCAGAGAATATCTCCCTTATTTTGACGGTGTAACAGCTTATGCCAACTGGACTTCCGAAAACCATCGCAAAATAGCGGCTTCTCTGCTGCCGATCATGAAAGAATACCCGCAAAAAATATTTGAGCTTCCGGTTCACAATAGATTTGCTGTTCATTTCTATCATGGCGGAGTACCGTTCTTCTTATCGGAAAAATACCGTGACTCCTGGGCGATGATCCATGAGTTCAAGCCGGATTCCGTTGTCATGACCAATTTTTTCGATCATTGGGAAAATTCTCTGGTATTGCCTTGTTATGAACGACAGGATTTCATGCTCCGCTATGCCGAGTATCAGATGTCATTGTTGAAAAACACTCCGTTCACGGCATTGAAACAACCGGAATTGTGGTTGACCAATTACATCGACATCATCCCCGGACGCCGCAAATTGCGTTTCGAGGTCGTTGGATTTCCGATCGCCAATCCGGTCAAAAGGGTTACGTTCCATCTGGAAATTTGCGATGCTTCCGGCAAAGTGCTCCACCGTTTCCCGGAAACGGTCTGGGATCTTACAAAACTGCGTGTCGCCACCTTTGAACTTCCTTCCGAACAATATGCCGCTGAAAGAATGGTCTTACCCCGGCTTGTGCTGAACTACGCCAAACATGAACGCACGATGTTCTGGAATCCGCCTACTCTGCTGGAACCGTCGATCCGCACCAGCTGGATGTTCTGGGCCCGCAGCACGGTCAACCGGATCTCTCCGAAAGATCGGTCATTGACCTGGCTTCTGAATAGTCAGGGCCCGGGAGAAACGGCGGATTGGAATGCTTTGTCCGGGCAGGGGGTATTCCGGGCGAATATTCTGCCGGCAGATTACCACAGCGTTAATTTGATGCGAATCATGCGAAACGGTATGGAATTTAAAGCAATTCCGGGACGTCACGCTATTTCCATCGGCCGGTCGGTCGATCTGCCGAATCCCGGAGGGGCTCTGCACTATTATCAACTGGAAATGGAAGGCCCGGAAGGAGATCGTATCCAGACACTGCCGATCTTTGTCAGTGCGGGGAACCGTCCCGGTATGGTTCGCCATCCGTTTCTGCTGGAAGATAACAAAAGTATTGTCGATATAGAAATAGAGAAGGCCCGGATCCCTTATTGGTATTTTCCCTGTAACGTCGAAGCCGGAGAGTTTCTGACGGATGTTTCCGGTTACGATCATCATGGTCGTTTGCAGCATGGAGACCGGATTTGGGGACCATTCGGATCGCTTGGATATACCGGATATTTCCATTATCACAACGGAGACGTCTTATTCAAGCCGGAAAAGTGTTTCATGCGGGACGGGGATCAACGCGGATTTTACCGTTTTGACCGGGATAAAAAGGATTGTATCGTTATTTCCGGCGGCACAGCATTTCCCTATGCTTCAACTTATGAGATCGAATTGCGTCCGCAGAAAACCGGGCAGGAAATGGGAATTTTCGGTGCCCCGAATGGGCAGATCAGTTTAACAATAGATCCGGAAGGATATCTGCACATGCTCCGCACCGGTGAGGTGGAAGGTATTGCCGGAAGCAAACCAGGGCCGGGGTACAAGGTGAAATTGAAGTCGGTTAAGCCTTTGAAGTGGGATAAATGGCAGCATATTGCTGTTACCTATGATTTGCGGATGCTCCGGCTTTATGTTGACGGGGAACTTCAGGCGGAATCTCCCTGCCGACCCAATCCGGCATTTGAAACGATGGATCATGTCACCGTTGGTGCCTTGTGCCGTTTCCTGATACAGCCGCACACCTTTTATTCCGGAGATTTGCGGAATATCCGCATCAGCGGACGCTGTCTGGCACCCGGAGAATTTCTGCAGAAATAAGAATCTGTTCCTGTATTAAATTGTCCGGCGGTGAGGCAGCAGCTATTTGTTTGCAATAAAAACGCTTATGCTGCTGCCTGTTTTGTCTCTGTCCGGTAAAATAACCCAAGCAGTAATATCACTTTCTCCGCAAGATAAACGTAACACCTTTGGGGAAAAAGCTTTTGTCATAGGCGGTATGGGAAAATGTATGCCCATTTTCGTTGCTGTATGTATATACTGCAACATTGTTTTTATCACCAGTTAAGAGCAATTTTCCATCTTTGATTTCCCACTTCCCGGTAGTCTCCTCGGGAGTAGTTTCGGTAAGGCAGGAAACGTAGCTTCCATCAGGCATAAATGTATAAGTTAGCGGCTGCATTTGTTCTGTACCGTTGCGGCCGGTGTCAGCAACATACATCTGCCATTTTCCCAAAACTGCTTCCGATGAAATATGTTTCACTGAATAACAACCGGCAAGAAGCAATAATATTCCTGTCAAAACAAATATCTTTTTCATTTTTCTTCCCCTTTTGCCATATTGATTGATTCTATCAGCATAACCCGGATTTGAGAACAACGATTGTTCAATATCCATTGGTTAATATATCATCCGTGATGAAGTATTGCAACCCCGAACTCTCAAACTGGCAGAAGAAAAATGAGAGTATCTGTTCACCACGCCGGGGGCAATCCCCGGCTTTTTTATGCCCGGATTTCGGGGCATACATTGGGGCATACTGAACCGGGCAAAAAATTACCCTGAAACTTTTGGCATTTCAGGGTAAAAAGGCAAAAAAATGGTACCGGAGGTGGGACTTGAACCCACACGTACGGGGTACACCAGATTTTGAGTCTAGCGCGTCTGCCATTCCGCCACTCCGGCACATAAAAAAAGATGGTAGCGGGTCCCGGACTCGAACCGGGGACCTGCGGATTATGATTCCGACGCTCTAACCAACTGAGCTAACCCGCCACGAATCTTATTCAGATCACGTTTTATAAAATACACCTGTTTTCTGATTTTACAAGTGCAAAACGTAAAAAAATCGGATAATTCACTCTTTTTTTGCAAAAATCATCCATAAAGCAATTAAAAAAACAATCATACGTTTGCATTTATTCTGAAACAGCACTATATTAACATCAGATTTTACAAAAGGGCAACTAAAATAAAGGGGAAGAAAAATGCCTGATATGAACAACAATATTCCGTCTGTTCAACCAATTCCGCAACCGGTCACGCCGGTTCAACCGGTAACACCGGCAACGATGGATCAGCAGGTGCGCCGGGTTCAGCCGGTAATGCCTGCCCCGGCTCCGCAACCGATCATGCCGCCACCGCCGGTTCAGCAGCCGGTAACGCCTGCCCAGGCTCCGGTTCAAACAGCTCCGATTCAGCAGCCGGTAATGCCTGCCCCGGCTCCGTATCAGGCTGCTCCTATTCAGCAGCCGGTAATGCCGCCACCGCCGCCGATGCAGCAGCCGATGATGCAAAATTACAACATGGCTCCTTCAACCGGTAAAAAATCCGGAAGCATTGTTCTCTCTGTGATCAATGTGATAATGGCATCTCTCAGTATGATTGCGCTGGTTACGGTAAAAGTCATATATATTTGCAAAGCCCGCATGAATACTTATGAAATGCAGGGAACTGTTATTAAACGCAATATAGAGATGCATAATTCTGACTACAGTACATACAAAGATACTTATCTGGAGTTTGTCAAGGATTATGGTCATCTCCAGGATCTTGGCGTTCACTATGATTTCATTCAGAATATCCTGTCAGTGGCTTTGATCATTGCGGCAGTGTGGCTGATCCTTGCCGCAGTCGGTTTGATGCTGAAACGGCGGAAAGCTGCTTGAAAGATAACTTATTGATGCCGGAGATTCTTTTCAGGATCATCCGGCTTTTTTATACACCGGATATGTTATACTTTATACTTGAAATTTCATTTTCAGGTATTATATTATTACAAAAACCGGTAAATCATCCATATTTAACAATCACATAAAAGGAAAACATATGTTGCACAAGTGTCCTCACTGTCAGAGTGCGTTGGAAATCCGGGAAGAGTGGCTGGGTATGGAAATAAGCTGCTCGTCTTGCGGAAAAAATTTTACTGCATCTCCGGCTGCGCAAGTCGATCAGGTTCAGCAGGTTGTTCAGCCTAAAAAACTTGGGATGCTGGTCTCATGGGTACTTTTCGGCATTTCCGCTTTTACAGATTTCAGCCTCTCAATAGCCTGGATGATTTGGCATTTGAACCTCCTGGAATTTGAAAAAGCAAATGACTGGGAGGCAAGACGCCGATTTTGGGATGAGACGCAAACATTTTTAGATGTGGTGCAGTGTACAAGAACTGTAAATGGGGTGCTTTTCGGGATTTTCATCCTTATGGCAACTATCTTTACGATCATATATATAAACAGATCTTTGTGCAAGCCGATAACAGCGGGGTGGCAGGCTGCACTGAAACGCATAAAAGCGTCTGCGGTCACTTGCGGAATATTATTCGCAGTAAGCAGAATAGCGATTATGCTCATGGGATTAACATCGCATATATTAGTCATGCTTTCGCGCAGTGGTGAAATAAAATATGAGGACTACAGCCACATTACTGTCTTCTTCCCGCCATGTCAAACTCTCCTTGCCATTGCCGGCACAATTTTCAGCGCACTGGCAATTATATTTACTGTAAAATACTGGATTTTGAAAAAGTCTCCGGCAAATCAATGAATAACTATGAAATGCGCCTGCTGCAGGGCGATGAACAGAATAAAATTCTGCCGCTGTTGGGCAAATGTTTTCCTGATTACTGGGAACAGATCGCGGTAAAAACCGGGAAAATGCCCTTTGAAGAAATTTCGTTTGCCGCCTTTGATGGTGATATTCCCATCGGGCATTGCGGAATAATCCCGTATGAGATGTACTGCAATGGTCAAATATATAAAATGGCAGGGATCGCTTCAGTTGCGACCGCTCCGGAGTACCGCAAACAGGGAATAGCTCAAAACTTATGTAAACTGGCAACCAACTGGGCAGCAGAAAACGGTTTTGCTTCACTGCCGCTGTATACCGCATTTTTCCGGGTTTACGAAGCTGCCGGTTGGAAAAAGCTGGACGTGCCGGAAACTTTGGCAGTAAAAGTTTCCGCCCCTGCCCTGAATTGGCGGCACGGGAAAGAATTGACCGCAACTGAACAGCAGAATATTATCCAGCTTTACAATAATGGAGAAATTTTCAATGGCAAAGTCCTGCGGAAAGATTCCGGTACGCTCCACTCATGGGCGCGGATCTTTGAAGATATGGAGTTTGAATTTGCCGTCATTTCCGGAGCATACGCCATAAAATCCGGCGGTGTCATCATCGAATGCAATTTTGATCCCTCAATGAGTCTGCCGGAAAAGCAGAACTTCTTTGCCGGATTGAGTGATCATGGCGCAGTCACATATCTTCTGCCGCCGACCGGGGAAATCAGCAAAATCACGGAGTATTACAACTGCACCGGATCTGCTCTGGATGCCATGCACGGTGAACGCCCCATGGTATTGGATATTATTCAGCAGTTTCATATCGATAATCAAATATTTTTCCCGGTGACAGACAAATTCTGATCATGAAAAAAACAAGGGTTGAAAAAATGAGAACCAAATGTCCGTTTTGCCAAACTGTATATGATGATAAAAAAATCCTGCCGGAAATGACCATCAAATGCTCCCGGTGCAATCAGATTTTCAAAGCCTTCCCATTGATCCAGTTGTCAAGCGTGGTCGTGGAAGACTCCAGACCGGTAAATCCCAAAGCTGTCATGCAGAAAGAATGCAGGAGTTATCTGGGCAATTATGTGTTGTGTTCCATTTTGAAATGGACATTATACTTTTTCACATTTCTGGCAAGTCTGGCGATAATGGATTTGGCAGTATTCTTTTTTCTGGCTCCGGAGGCAGCGATCATTTCAATTACGCTGGTCTTGATACTCATCGCGGTGCTTTATTACGCCTATAAAAAAATCGCCGGCACCGGTCCCGGACTGCTTTATCCATTCCTGATCGGCGGCGGATTATCTTTGTTTACCTTTTTGATCCGGTTATCAACCATCAACCGGTAAACAGCTGAATAGAAAAAATCCCGTTTTTCCTTTTGTTTTCAGGAGAAACGGGATTTTTATTGCAGCAAAAAATACGTCTTAACGGATTCCGGCTGTAGCTTTGAGCCAGGCATCAGTAATAAGTTTGTGCCCGGCAGCAGTCGGATGAACACCATCACGCAGCCAGTAAGTCATAGGCGCAACCTTACACGCCTCATTGAACATATCCTGCAACGGCAGAAATACGGCATCAAATTCACCGGCAAGTTTTTTCACGACTTCACGGCGGGCATCAATATCTTCCACCCACTCCTCCTCGACTGCACCGGTAACCAGAACAAAAGGTTCCATAAGCACCAGTTTCGTTTCCGGCAGAACCTCTTTTGTCCACTGGAGCAACATCCGGTAGACCTGTTCGTAACGCGGCACTTCCACACCATTTTGGCGATTCTTTTCGTGCCATGTATCATTGACCCCGATGAGAATACTCAAAATATCCGGACGGAGATTGAGCGCATCGATCTTCCATCTGGCATAGAGATCGACCACACGGTTTCCGGAAATTCCACGGTTGTAGATCTGCCAATCTTTTTCCGGTTCATTTGCCAGCAATTCAGCGGCAGCCATCAGAGCATAACCGGTACCGAGACCGAAATTGGCAGTAGCTTCAACTTCTCTGTTGCGTCCGGTATCGGTGATTGAATCACCCTGAAAAAGTAATACTTTTGACATGATAAAATTCCTCGATTCAATGATTGATATAAGAAAACGCACCACAGTAAATTCCATGGTGCGTTTCTATTCATCCGATCATATCCGATCAGAGCAATTCACCGATCTTCTTGAAGAAGTCCATACGGTGAGCGGCATCTTTTTCAGCCTGGGCAAAGAGTGCTTCAGCTTCAGCCGGGGCAGCTTTGAGGAGCTGTTTGTAGCGGTTTTCGCTGCGGACGAAGTCCTGATAGGCTTCGGTGGCATCTTTGGTTTCCCAGATGAAGGGTTTGTCCAGAGCCGGATTGTAACGGTACAGCGGCCAGTAGCCGGAATCCACCGCACGTTTCTGCTCGACCTGGCTCTTTGCCATGTTGATACCATGGAGCATACAGGGAGCATAGGCGATGATGATGGACGGACCGTTGTGAGCTTCAGCTTCACGGATGGCGGTCAGAGCCTGCTGACGGTTGGCACCCATGGAGATGCTGGCAACGTAAACATTGCCATAGCTCATGCACATCAGACCGAGATTCTTTTTGGTCATACGCATACCGCTGGCGGCGAAAAGTGCAACCGCACCGATCGGGGTGGATTTGGAAGCCTGACCACCGGTGTTGGAGTAAACTTCGGTATCCAGCACGAGGATGTTGACGTTGCGGTTCTGCGCAACGACGTGATCCAGACCGCTGTAACCGATATCGTATGCCCAGCCGTCACCGCCGAGGATCCACACGGATTTGTCAACGAAGTAATCTTTGAGTTCCAGCATCTTGGCGTAGATCTCTTTCTTCTCGCCTTCGGATTTCTCCACGGCGATCGGGAGGATCTCACCCAGTTTGTTCTGGTTGGCGATAGCTTCTTCGCTGGTGCTGGTCCAGTTGGCAACAGCGTAATCCAGAGCGGCTTTCATATTGTCGCAGCAGACACCGAGTTCCTGGATGCGTTTGATCAGGTCAAAGAGCTGTTTGCGGTTGGCATCGACAGCAACACGCATACCGAAACCGTATTCAGCATTGTCCTCGAAGAGGCTGTTTGCCCATGCCGGACCACGACCGTCTTTGTCTTTGCAGTAGGGCAAGCTCGGGAAGCTGCCGGAGTAGATGGAGCTGCAGCCAGTGGCGTTGGCAACGATCATGCGGCGGCCGAAAAGCTGACTGATCATCTTGACGTAGGGAGCTTCACCGCAACCGGCACAGGCACCGTTGAATTCAAAATACGGCAGTTTGAAGCCAAGACCTTTGACGTTGGCTTCGGTCAGACCGCCCATTTCATTATCGGGCAGAGCCATGAATACTTCCGCATTTTTCTGCTGACCGGCAGCACGCTCACCGGCGGCACTTGCCATGACCAGAGCTTTATCCTTGACCGGGCAGGTCTCAACGCAGACGCCGCAACCGAGACAGTCATCAACGAAAACCTGCAGACGGAATTTGAGTCCGAGTTCTTTTTTGACCGGCGGTTTGGCATCGACGGTGGCAAAAGTTTCCGGAGCAGCGGCAAGGTTCGCCGGATTGATCAGTTTGGCACGGATGGCAGCGTGGGGGCAAGCCATGACGCACTGGTTGCACTGGATACATTTGGCGGCATCCCACTGCGGAACTTTGGGAGCAACACCGCGTTTTTCAAAGCGGGCGGTACCGGTGGGCATGGAGCCGTCGTAGCTCATGACTGAAACCGGAACACTGTCACCTTTCTGAGCCAGAACCGGCTTCATCAGTTTGGTGGCAAATTCGCCCATTTCGGCAGTGAATTTCTCTGCCGGAGCATAGCAGGCAACGCCGTCCAGAGAAGCAGGAACTGCGACCTGGGTCAGACCGTCAAGAGCTTTGTCAACGCAAAGTTTGTTCTGGTCAACGACTTCCTGACCTTTTTTGGCGAATTTCTTCTCGATACCGGCTTTGATGTAACCGATGGCTTTTTCTTCAGGAAT
>JAZSIZ010000105.1:0-4535 GCA_045534015.1 Victivallaceae bacterium
CCGCACGCTGCATCCACCGATAGAAAAACAAACCGTGATTTGACAGTTGACAAATCGCTGCCTGTGTGATATGTTTCATGCATTACAAATTACGTTTTTTGCAAATTTATATTTCAGTTTCACAAAATTCGGGACATTACCTATTTTTTTACCGGCTTGGATCTGCTGAATTTTCCGCTGAAAACTATTGATAAAATCAGCATTATTCCCAGCAGCATTGGATAGTAAAGTTTGGCAATGATCTGCGGCGGAGTTATCTGTACACCCATTTCATTGGCAATGCCGACGGCAATGAGCAACTGTGCGCCGTAGGGGATAAGTCCCTGTATCACGCATGAGGCACTGTCCAGAATACTGGCGATGCGTTTGCTGTCGCAATGAAATTTTTCAGAAAGTTCCCGTGCCACCGGTCCGGAAATCACAATTGCCACTGTATTGTTGGCGGTAAAAAGATTGACGGCGGAAACCAGAAGCATGATTCCGGCTTCACATCCCTTTTTCCCCCGGACTGCCCCGGTGATTTTTTCCAGCAGAAAAGTTATACCGCCATTGTGCCGGATCATGGCGAGCAATCCCCCGGCGAGAATGGCGACGATCAGAGTTTCCGACATTCCGGCAATACCGCTTCCGGCAGTGGTCAAAGCTTCCTGAAAGGTGAAACTCTTTCCGGTAATGCCGATGATCATGGCAAAAACTGTACCGCCGGAAAGCAGCAGCATTACATTCAAACCGCACAAAGCTCCGGCAAGAATCAGTAAATAAGGCAGGATCTTTACTATATCCATACCGCTGATTTCCGGTAGTTCACTGCCGGTGAAATTACCCTCTTTCCCCATAAAACAGTAGATAACTATACAGAACAGGGCTGCCGGCAGGGCGATTTTGATATTCTGCAAAAATTTGTCTTTCATTGACACTTTCTGGGTTCTGGTGGCGGCGATGGTGGTATCGGAGATCATGGAAAGATTATCGCCGAACATTGCCCCGCCGACTACAGCACCCAACAGCAGTGCCGGATTTCCGCTGCTGCCGGTCAATAATCCGGCGGCGATCGGTGTCAGTGCCGCAATCGTACCGCAACTGGTGCCGATGGCAAGGGAAATGAAGCATGAAATGAAGAAAAATCCCACCAGCATCAAATTTTCCGGAATGAATTTTCTGGCAATCAGAACTGTGGAATCCACCGCTCCCATCGCCTGTGCCGTACTGGCAAATGCTCCGGCAAGGATGAAAATAAGACACATGATCATAATATCATTGTTGCCCATTCCGGAAGCGAATATTTCCACTTTTTCCATCAGTTTTCTGCGGCAGTCGGAAAGCATGGCAAAAGCCGATGCCACCAGAAAAGCTATCGGCATGGGAGTGCTGTAAAAGTCATTGTTCCACAGTGACAATCCCAGATAAAAGAGCATGAAAACACCGAAAGGTATCAATGCTCTGGCAGAAGCTTTATCTTTACTCATTTGCACTCCTTATCAAATTTCCGGCAGATAGAGCGTTGCCGGAGTATTTTCATCGTGGAAAATGGTACACTTTGCCGGAAAAAGTTCAGCGTCACTGAAAACAGCTTTTCCGCTCTGGGTGTTGCGGTCAAATTCAGGGAAGTTCTGTCCGGCGATGAATATACGCAAGTGGTTGCCTTTGCGGAAATTCGCCGCCACATTGCCCAGCGACAAAGTGAATTTGCAAACTTCTCCAAAAGTGAGCAACTCCTCTTTTTCCAGCAAGTTGCGGAATCTTGCCCGGATCATGCCGCTGGTGCGGAGCATCGATCTGCCATCGCTTTCAACTTCGGTCAAAGTGGCGAAAAAGTCGGTATCCAAAGCTTCGACAGCGGCGTAAAAGGTCAGTTTCACCTCTCCGGCGATTTTCAGGTCTTCCGGCAGAATATCTGTTGTGTATACCAGTACGTCATTGCGTTTTTCCGTTTCCGTCAGATCGTAACAGCCAAGATTGTCATGTCTGCCGTTATTGACCAGTACCGGATTTGCCGGATCACTGATATAAGAACGCGCTTTGCTGCTGCCGTTGACCGAATCATCGATAAGGCCATCGCCGTGGAGATATTTTTTTACATATTTCATCTCCGGCGGCGGCCAGTCACAGCTTTCATACCAGCGGTTTTCACCGAGCATGAAGTATTTTACCTGCGGCACTCCGGGAAGCGGATCGTTGTCAGGGTCACGGGCAAGAGCGGTAAGGAATTGATTCTGCATCTTATTCAAATCACGGTAATCATTTTCTTCACCGAAAATATCTTTGTTGATCAAACCGCCGTGGACCCACGGTCCCACTGTCAGACGGGTGGCAGTGCGGGATAATTCAGTGGCAGAAGTGTGCTTCATAAGTTGGAAACTTTCAATAGTTTCCTCTTTGAAGCCGTCGAACCAGCCGCCGGAAATAAATGCGGGGATGGTGATCGCAGTAAAATCTTTGATATGATCTTTGACCAATTTTCCCGGATCGGCGGCAGAAGCAATAAATTTACGGTAAGGCACATTGGGAGCGTAACCGGAGGCAATATCACATTCGATCACCGGCAGATGCCAGTCGGTTTTCATATCTTCATAACTGGGAACTCCGCCGTAACCGTAATGGCGGCGGTGGTGCATGGAAAGCATCCAGTGCGTGGCGAAACTCAAGGCGTTGCCTCCGCCTTTTCTGGCACTGCCGACACAACCGTAAAGGGGAGCCACCCGGGGAGCGATACCGCTCAACGCCGGATGAGCATTGAAGGCGGCACACCACTGTGTCCAGCCGGGATAACTTGCGCCATTCATAACGCAGCTGCCGTTGAAAAAATCCTGTTGCATGATCCAGTTCAGCGTATCTTCGGCATCTTCGATCTCATAATGTTTTTCTGCCGGATCAAAACTGCCGCCTTCACTCCAGCCGGTTCCGCGGGTCGCCTGCTGGATATAGATCATGCCTGATTCCAGTGCCAGAGCATCCGGCAGATTGAACCATGTGGTGCGGGTGTAGGGTTGACGCATAAGCAGTACCGGGGCTTTACCGGAAAAATCCGGCGGAAAATAGATATTGGTATGCAGTTTTACGCCGTCGCGCATGGGGATCATATCCACCTTGATGGTACAGCGGATGTCATACATCGGAGTAATGTCAGTTACATTGTAACGGTCGCTCATAAGATGAAAAACCTTTCAGTTTTGATTTATGGATCATTCAGAGAGGTAATATAGTTGCGGATATGGAAAAATCAATAGCGGAAACAAAAAAATCGACCATCAGCAGTGATGATCAGAAAAGTTTCCGGTAACGCAGCGGAGTAATATCAAAATGTTTTCTGAAACACAATATAAAGTAATTGGTGTCGCAGAAACCGCATTGATCGGCAATTTCAGTAAGTGTCAGTTTGGTGGTACGCAAAAGCAATTCAGCTTTGTTCAGCCGCAATTCCCGCAGATAATCCATCGGCGACATACCTGTTGCCTGACGGAAATGACGGAAAAATGTGGCTTCCGACATGTTGGCGGCATGTGATAATTTTATCCGGTCGAGCCGCCGGGCATAATTTTTTTCCATATACCTGATCACATCAGCTATATCATGCAGACTGTATCTGGATACACTGTTTTTATCTGTCAGGCGGCAGATCATGACAAAAAGCAGACCGAGCAGAGAGTAAAGAGCGGTTTCAATACCATCTTGCGGATTGAGCAATTCTTCATTGATTTCCTCGATAATTTTTTTTGCTTTAGCCAGTTGTTCATTATTCAGCCGGAAATGGGATTTGAATTGTTTCTTTTCCCGGGAATTCGGTTCAAGCTGGAAAAATATCCGGTAGCCGGGCATTTTTTCAAGTTCGGTGAAATCGAATGCAAGTTTTTCCGACTGCCACAAAACGTTGTAAATGACCAGATGTTTCTGATCGGAAAATCCGTGGATCTGTCCGGGATGAAGTAAAAAACAATCTCCCGGTTCAAGCTGATATTTACCGGATAAGGTGGTATAACAGCCGGTACCGCTGATAACCAGCAGCAATTCTTCAAAGTCATGAGAGTGCAGATCGGTATTTGCCCATTTGCCCTGCACTGTGACTACGCTCAAAGGCAATTCATTGCTGGTTTGATGTGTTTCCCAGTGGTAGATCCTTGCCGGATTGCTGATATTTTCCATAAATACGCTCCATGTATCTGAAATTACAATAGCATATTCAAATGGCTTTGTCAATAGTTTTTTCTTTATTTTGATTGTGTTTTCATGTTTTTTGAGCAAATAGTTAAAGATTTTTTTATTAAGATGGTGTATAATATGACAAGGGAACGCCCCGTAACATAACTTTTTCAATTATTCAGGAGGAAAAAATGTTATCATTCAGATGCTGCAACAAAAATTTGTATTCATTTACTTTGATCGAATTGCTGGTAAGCACTGCTATCTCATCATGGCATTTTGTTACACAAAAAAGTGCAGTTGCAACTCAACAAAGAATTCCGCTTTTCTTGAAAAAGGGAGTGGGGTTTGGGGAGAGGGGAAAAACCTCTTTTCCCGTGAAAAGAAGTTTTTCCCCT
>JAZSIZ010000028.1:0-15722 GCA_045534015.1 Victivallaceae bacterium
GGGGAGGAAAATCCCCCGCAACCCCCTCGCACCTGCGCCTTTCAGGCTCGGTGCATTACTGACGGTTTGATTGCTTACCTTGCTGCAACACTTTAAATAGCTCAAAACAACTGCATGAGCAGAATCTGTATTCTCCGGCAAGTTTCAATGACATTGCCGGATAAGTGTCTGCAACTACCGGCAAATGAACAGAAAATATTTCTGAACTGATTTTTTATTTGTTAAGGGGTTGGCAACAGCCACGTGAAAAGAACAGGAATGCCATGGGAAAGAAGACCGGAAAGTAACAACTCTGCCCCCCTGTTTTCCTGCTCAAATTTTCAGTACAGTTCCCGGCAGAAAAGTACAGATGCATTTCCTGCCGGAAACAATATACTTTACATCAAATACTCTGTTGATCCTGCTTTTCAGCAGCTTCCCGGTTCTTCTGACTGTGCTTGTAAAGCCACAGCGGAATAATGATGAATACAATTGTTCCGATCAGCAGAAAAGCGATATAACACAACACATAAAATGTGCCTTTTTCACGGACTCCCGGAGTCGGAATAAATCCGGTTATTATGGCAAAGAGCGAAGTGAGGAATGCCACACCTGACACCAGCCACATGCCGATCTTGCCGCCCGGAACTTTATATGCACGGGGAATATCCGGCTTGCTGTAACGCAGTTTGATCGCCGCAGCAAACATCAGCAGATACATCACCATATATAATTGCGCCGTCAGAGCAGACATCAGCCAGAATGCTCCGCTGATCGTCGGCATGAAAAGAATCACCAGTGCCAGCAATGAAGAGATCACCGCCTGTATTATCAGAATGTTGGTCGGCATTCCGGCTTTGTTGCGCCGCTGCCATAATTCGGGCAGATACCCATCTTTGGCAACTTCCAGAACTCCTTTGGATGGTCCGAGTACCCAGGTGACGACCATAGTCAAAGCACCGTAAGAGAGCAAAAAGCACATAATTGGAGTCATCCACGGAATGTCGAATATCCTGAACATTGCGGCAAATGCCTGATCAGCACCGGCGGCAAGACTTATTTCCCCCGGCGGGATAACCAGAGCAATTGCCAATGAACCAAGCACATTCAACAAAATCACCAGTATACATGCGGCAAAAATCGCTTTGGGGAAATCCCGTCCGGGATTTTTCATTTCCGTCACATGGATCGCCGACATCTCCATCCCGGCAAGAGCGACCATCATTCCGGAAAGCAGCATCAACTGGTTCCAGTTGCCCAGATCAGGTATCAGAGCATCACTGCTGAAAGCGATTTGAGGAGTTTTGCCGGCGATGATATAACCGATCGCCATCAGAATAATCACCGCCCCGGGAATAAGAGTTCCCGCCAATGCTCCGGAACTGCTCAACCATGCCGATAACCGCATTCCCTTGAAGTTGAGAAATGTCGCCAGCCACAGCATGACCCATATCGTAATCAGAACAAACCAGCGGTTCTGCGCCCATGCCGGATTGAATACATAGGCGATCGACGAGGCGACAAAGGTCAATACCGCCGGGAACCACGGCAGATTTTCGACCCATTGCATGAAAACTGCGACGAAACCCCATTTCGGGCCGAAAGCCTCTTTCACCCAGAGATAGATACCGCCGTCCTCCGGCCAACTGGATGCAAGTTCCGCAGAAACCAGTGCCGACGGAACAAAAAAGCATATCGCAGCCATAATCAGATAAAATATCACGCTGTAACCGTATTCTGCCTCTGACGGCAGATTGCGCAATGACAATACCGCAGCCACGGTCAACAGCGACATGGTGGTAATGCTCATAAAAATTTTTTTCATATTTCCAATCTCCTGCATTTATTTTTTGATGCACAGTGTGCGGAAAACGATCCGGTCGCCGCGTTGTTCGCGGGTGATACCATGAATATCACCCTCGTAGCCGGGGAATTCATTTTCAAATTTTTCTCTGGCAAGCAGATATTCGGCAATGGCTTCTGCCTCTCCGGACATGGTTTCACCACCCATCATAACCGGAATACCGGGCGGATAGGGAACCAGCATCACAGCGACGGTACGGTTATTCAATTTTGCAACATCGACCATTTCCACATTGCCGCGGACAACATGAGCCGCCGCCTCCACCGGAAGCATAGCAGGAACGGGAATGACCTCAAAAGAATTGTGCATCAATTCCATGATTTTATTTTCCCGCAGATAGCTGTGCATGGCTTCACAATGGGATTTCAATGTTTCACCCCTGTAGCGTTCCGGATGATCTTTCACCAGCTCGGGGAATACTGCTTCAAGGGGAGTTTCCGAATCATAGAGCTTTTTGAATTCAAACAGTGCCGCCAGAAGAGAACCTTGTTTTGCCCTGGTTGTCCCCAGAGAATTCAGCAGCAGAAAAGAGTAATAATCTGTTTTTTCGCAAACGATATTGTGTTTGATGAGAAAATTGCTGACTATCGCAGCCGGAATACCGCCGGTTTGAAGTAATTTACCGTCATCATCGATCCCCGGAGTAAGGATCGTAAGTTTGATGGGATCCAGCATCACATAATCATCTTCAATATCTTCAAACCCGTGCCATTTATCCCCGGCAGACAGAACCCATGGTTTTTGATTTTCCTCCAGATAACCGGTCGGACAGTCAGCGAAATCCACCGTATTGCCATTATATTTCACGGTTTGCGGCTGCCACATCCCGAAAAACCAATCTCCGTTCCGGCGCAAATCACGTTCCAATCCGGCTATTTTCCGGCGCAATTGGATCGCTTCACGGATAATATCTCCGAGAATGGTTCTGCCGTTATCTTCCATCATTTTTGTTGCCACATCCAGCGAAGCGATCATGCTGTACTGGGGCGAGGTCGATCCATGCATCATATATGACTCATTGAAAAGTACCGGATCGATACGGCGTTGGAGACCATTGCGGATGTGGAGCATTGATGCCTGTGAAAAAGCCGTCAGAAGTTTATGGGTGGATTGGGAACAGAATACCGGCTGCCGGCACTCTTTCACCGCCATACCGTAATGTCCGGCATAAACCGGATGAAAGTGGGCATAGGCATACCACGCTTCATCAAAGTGAAGATTTTCTATAACTTCGCAACCGGCACACTCTGCAATGATCGCTCCGGTATTGTAACACACACCATCGTAAGTTGAATTGGTAAGCGCACTCATGCGGATATGCGGCATTTCATTTTTTCCCTTGATCAGAGGATGTGCGCTGATCCGTTTTTTTATCGAATCAGCTGAAAATTCCGCCAGACGTACCGGACCGATAATGCCTCTGGCATTGCGGCGGGGAATCATGTAAACCGGGGTCGCGCCGGTAATGACCATGGCATAATTGAGCGACTTGTGGCAATTGCGGTCTACCAGGGCAATATCTCCGGATAAAACCTGACTGCGCCAGATGATCTGATTGACTGTACTGGTTCCATTCAAGACATAGTAGGTTTGATCAGCCCCGAAAACTCTGGCGGAATTGCGTTCAGCATCACCGGCGGCTCCTTCGTGATCAAGCAAAGACCCAAGCTCGGGAACAGAAATGGAAAGATCGCTGCGGAAAGTATTCTCTCCGAAAAATTTGTACATCGCCACTCCTGACGGGGCGCGGAGAAATCCCTGCCCGCCCAAATGCCCGGGAGTATGCCATGCATATTTGTAACGTTCAGAGTACTCTACAAGTTTTCCGAAAAATTCCGGCACGACATTTTCCGAATAACTTTTCACCCAGTTGGCTATTCTGCCGGAAATAAATTCAATAGTATCCGCAGTCTTCCACAGACAGTCATTGATTTTTTTGAGTACATCTTCAGAAAGATTTTCTGTTTCCAGATGATCCGTGAGCAAAATGACCGGAATTTTTGTATTCCGCGTCCGGATACCGGCAAGCAGGATTTCCGGAGCCATTTTTTCATTGTTCTGCTCAAACTCCAGATCCCAGTCAATGACCACGCATCCGATATCGGCACGGCTGGTGAAGATTTCAAGAGCATCTTCATAACTTGTTGCCGAAATAACAGTGCATGCGGCGATTTTCTTCAGTTCTTTCAACAACTCCCGCAGACGATGTCCTTCATTATTCCCGGCGGAAAACTCTCCGGAAACGAATAGAACCGGCCAATCAGCGATTGTCATTTTCATAATAACTCCTCCTCTGTGCAACAGGTTTTTTCCATACCGTTTTCTACCGGAGCAATCCATCAAACATGCCCAATACCACAGTAAAAAAAGTTGCGGTTTGAAAACAAACCCATGCGCCTCCTCTGTATTTCAATATAATGTGTTGGATGGAATTTCCAATCAAACAACGTGACCGGCTGAGGGAAACTCTTCAAAGTTTGATGATGCGACACAAAGACATGCCACGTGAAAATCGGGACATTTATCAACTGCACACTCAACGCCAAGGATGCAGAATCACAGATAAATTGCTTACAGCGTTACCAATATCATAACAAAGATTGTCGTGAAAATCGGGAGATCCGGACGGATATTTACCAAGCGTCGCTTCCTGGCAGAAGCATTACAGAACGCGAATAGGAGCAAGACAAAAGCAGCTTTTTAGAATCATCTTTCGCTGATTATCAACTTTTTTACGATTTTTTCGCAAATAAAACTTGACAAATAGTCTCTCATAGGAGCAAAGCCTGACGGATTTATGTTTTTTGCCCTAAATGGGCATTAAACTCTGCTCAAATCAATGAATTTATTTGCCAAAATTTGCCAATTTGCATTTTCTGGAAGATATGACACCTTCTGTGACACTCAAAAACGTAATATTACGATTTTGAACATTTAAGATTCTTTTATGTGTTATCATTCGTTAAAAATCTTTCACTCCAAGTGCATTTCATGAAGATGCCATCCGCTTAGGAAGTCTGTGGATATAGGCTCAAAGTTATCTCGAACACTTTTTAGTGCAACATTCCTCGGGGTTGTTTTAATTGTTCGGAAAATGTCTCTCAAGCTCAAAATGGTTGCAAGTTAGTTAAAAATGCTTTCCGCTTCGCTAAACTGCGAAAATATCTCTAATCGGCGGCAAAAAGAAACAGAAAACGGATTTTGAGGTGAAACAAAAAGTCGTTTTTTGACACTTCCTCGAAAATGGTGCATTTTTAGCATAGGAAAGACGACTCTTGTAAAACCGCCATATAGGAGGGTGCAAAAATTCCTTTTCCCCTCAAAAGCAGTGCTTGACTGCACTTTTTTAATATATCACGCCAAGTTGAAAAAGCAATCGAGAATCAATAAATTTGGCAGCTCCATTCCCAAAGTGTCAAATTGGCACTTTGAAATGGCACTTAAAGCCCAGAAACGGCTCTTTGTGCCGAGTTTTGCCGGAATCGGGACAGGCGTTGCCCTGCGGCAGATCTTCGCCACCTGTTGCGTTGTAAAGGGGATTGTGCGAAAATTACGCCGCTTGCCGTACTCTGCGGTAGCCGTGGAGCAGACCTCCGAGGAATGAAATCTCTTGAATCTCGCCGTCTGCATCCTGTTGGTATGGCAAAACCATATTGCCGTTGAGTCCAGCGTGGGGACGATAGTGGTTCCAATATTCCAAGTATTCTTTGACGGCAAGCCGGAGTTGCCGTTCATTAGTAAAGATGATCTTGTCCAGGCACTCTGTTTTGATTGCCCTTATAAAGTTTTCCATCCGTGAGTTCCTCATCGGTGTAAATGGCGGCAACACAAAATGAAACTGACTCATGATGCGGTCAATGCGAGGCATTTAACTGTTTTAATACAAATTCCTTAAAAAGTTTGTTTCAACACTTGTAATTCAACAAATATAAAGTATTTTAACTAAAAAACGCTTATTGCAATCTTTAGAAAAAAGGTATATAATTTATGGATAAATTGCTATCAGAGCACATCGCCCTCACTCCAATCCAGGCTTTTCTAGAATCCGAATCCTGGGGTTTTTACCGGGGAGTATCCTCCGAAAACAATCTTAACTGCTGTATTAATGCCGATTATGCAGAAGGCAAAGATAAAGAGGGCGGATTTCTAACGGAGGATGCTCTTTCTGCTGATATGCTGATGTCAATGGCGTTTATTGAGCCAACATTCATTTCTGAATTGCTCAAAAAATGTGGTTGGGACGATGATACAAAACGGGATAAATATGAAGTCGTTGGAGTGCAGAGCAACTTTTGGTATCCGCATTTTACGTTACTGGATTTGCAGAAGGGCGATAAAGAAGAAAATCACTTGCGTTTGGCTCAGCCGGATGGCTGGATCACCGGAGACAATCTCCTCGTAATGATTGAAGCCAAAGGTATGCGTGACGGTGCAGCATTCAATTATGCTCAATTAGCTAAAGAGTATCTCATCGCAAAACAGGAATGTGATTTTCGTAGAATTTCCCAACCAAGAATTCTACTGTTGCTGACGGATGAGCAAATCACAAAAATAGATAATAAAGGCGGCTTGGTCGAGTTGTTTGACAAAAGTTGGAAAGAGTTAAGAGCAGAAAAACAAGTATCAAACAAGTGGTCTGAAACAAAAGTTAAATTCTTCAACGGAGATGAAGTTAAGAAGAACTTGGACAAAATAAAACCCCAAAACGATGCAATAGAAGCTTGCTTCAAGATTCTTTCCTACAAAAAATTAGAAGAGTATGCAAAAACATATAACACAGAAAATTCTTCAAGTCAAGAACTTGCGGCAATGATTGCCAAAACTATTGCATGGCATACCAATAAGTCCGGTAGCATTCCGATTTGGAGCCGAATGCTGATGGATTTAGCTGCCGCTCAAACTCCGCTTTATGAATTTTATACCGGCGGCACGATCAATAAGATCGTCACAGATGCTGAAGATGAGTTTTTCAAACTGACAGCTGTACCTAAAGATAACCCCATCCGTAAGGCGGTTGAGAATGTGCGAAAAAAGATTTTACAACAAGGCGAAACCATAAAGAAGTTTTACCGTCTCTACTGTATTCAAAAATATTGGCAGTTGCAAAGAGAAAATGCAAAATCTGCTAAATCAGATACTGTGAAATATAATTACCAATATTTCACTCGCAAGTATAATGAAGGCGAAACAAAACTTGATGTCCAGGAGTGTCGCAAACAGCTGAAAGAGGCCTTGGATGAACTTGACAGAATATTTGAGCACAGGTATGGCGATCAAACAGGCATAGTTTCTTCCGGTACGCCTAATGTGCGGTATTTGCTTTACTCTTTTGCCCGCAGTCTTATTAATATTTTTTCAGACGAAATTCCCGGATACGAATATTTTGCTTTTGACAACAAAAAGTTTTTCAGACAAAAATAAGAAAAGGTGACAATATGCATAAGTTAAAAAATAATCCGAAAGAAATTGTAAGCAGTTTTGTGCAGGAAGAACTTTCCGGCGATATAGTGCAGCTGAAGAATTATTGTTTTGCTGATTTGAAAAAAACTCCGTGGGGCAAATGTAATAGCGGTTTTGACTGCGATAACACACTGCTTGCCAATGCAATTTACGTTCTGCTCTGGGGAGGCGAGGGAAATTTTTATCGGGATTTGACTTTGGAGAGCGTGGGGACTGGCAGGTTTTATCGTGGAGATACAATGAATTCCTTTCGTTCCGTCTTGGGCAATTTGTCAAAGGAAAATCTTTTGTATTGGGGAAATATCTGCTTAAGAGATGAAGTCCGTATTTTTTTTGATAAGTATCATACGATTGGGAACTTTACTGTTCTTCCCAATAGAGCTTATGAAAAAAATACTTTCAATATGGCAAGGGGCTGTAAATTCGGTGATTTTTTTGATGTATTTTTATTGGAAATGGAAAAAGTGCTGAACGGTGTCCCCAATCAATGCGATGTGTTGGCGCAATTGGTAAATGCCAACTTCGAGGATTTTTCCAACAGAACACTCAGTGATTTTGCCAAGGCCCTTTTATGGGAAGATTATATGGATACAGACTGCGGAAAACCAGTAACCATTTTTAAAGATCATCATACTTTCAGAAGCAAGATACGAAGTAGTGAACCAGAAAAATACTGCAACTTTGCTAAAGATTATATTTCCAAGGTAACTCAAATAATAGATCGCCGTACGGACCGTATACTTGTGCTGCTTCAGGAAAAATTAAGGTAAGTGCGCGACTCTACGCAAGTTGGACAATTGGCAAAGAGGAAAAAGATCATTTCTTCGATTCAAAATACCATATTATTGAGTTTTTCAACATGCTTCTGCAACCTGGAACGCTTCATCGCAGCAAGGCAGTCAAGGTAGATCGCTCCGGCATCTTTGGCAGGAACACCCAGCTGCCGGGCATACTCTGCGGCTTTAGAGAGTTCTCCGCGGCTAGCCAGATCTCCGTAAAGGCAGAACAGGGCAATATCATAAGGCTTGTCGTACTTGTCTTTAAGCAGCTTCCGGTAAGGCTCAAGCGAGAACTTCGACCATTCCCTGCGAACAAGTTGAGGCTCCTTCCCTTTGGCAAGTTTAAGATCCACAGAAACTGTGGCATAGCCGTTCACCCCGAAATAGGCTATTGAATCGGACAGAGTAAAGACAAAATCCTTATTCTCAAGAGGATAGTCATAGATCTCTCCTGCCGGAACTTTCCCCAGAAGAGAAAAATTATCTTTGGTGTCGATAAGATATCCTCTGTATCCAAAGGCATTATTCCCTCCGGACCACTCCGTCAGGATCAAGTACCGTTTATCCCCGTCACCTGTCAGATCAAGCAGAAAGGGCTTATAGTCCCCGGACTCCGCAGACTCAAACGTCGCCCTGAAGGAGTTGCCTTTCGAACTTTTTTGCAGGAACTTCATAAAGCCGACCTGGAATTCCGGATGGAATGTCAAAATCTTTTTACCGCCCCGGAGAAAGGAGAGTTCTCTTTTGACACTTTCCCCGTTGCAATCAACATACAGAGTCACTTCCTCCTGAGTTTTTCCGCATCCGCACAGGGCGAGCTGGGCTATTGCCAGAAGCAGGACTTTACTTTTCATGCTTTGGCTCTTTCTTGTGGGAGTATTTTTCCTTCATGCGGGTCATCAGATTTTTGAGAGCAGCTTCCGATGCTTTCCTGATTTCCTCAAGTTTCCGGATGGCTTTGAGCTGCATCTCTTCCAAATGAAAGTTGTAAACATCTGCCACCAGCTGGTCAGGAGTCAGATTGCCCTCTTTACCGATTTCCTGCCTTGTGTAATCGGGCAGAGAAAATCCGAATTGCCATTTGTATTTGAATGACACACTGCTGTCAGTGATTTGCAGTTTGTCGATCTTGATAAACACTTTTTTCTGTGCCGCAGCAGAAGGAGTGGAGCGCCCCTTGGCGCCCGACTTCAGGGCGACGAGATTGATTCCCGGTGAACGGAGGATCTCTATTGCCTCCTTGAAGCTCTGAGGATATTTTTTAAGTTCCGTATTGATCCTGACTCCGGAAACGTTCAACTGCCTGATATGAAGCAAGTTCTTGAATATTTCCCACGGCATCAGTTCCATAGAGATACGGTCAACATGAATGGCAGGGGCTTTTTGTGAATATCCTTGAGGATTGGGAACACTGAGTTTGCGGATCTCCACACGCTGTTTCCACAAGTCGTAAGAGATGTTCCCCACATACACATCCCTTCCGGTCAGGTGGTGGGCGCACTGCCGGATTTGATCTTCGACAAACCTTTCGACTCCGGATTTCAGAACCGCCTTCCCTGCTGCGAGCAGCAGAAGGATCGCGATACAACCAAAGATGGTTCCGAAAAGTTTCCTCCTTCTCCTTGTCGGCTGGAAAGAACTTTCGATGCGGATGGGCATTACCACACAATAACCGTTCCCTCCTGAAAATACCACAGGATTGATCGTGTTCTGGATTTTGAGGGTGGAATATCCCATTTGAAGTGTTTTCAGCAATACTCCACGGTCAAGACACAAATCCTTTCCGGAGAAGCCGCCCCTTGAAGGTGCAGCAACACTTATGGAGTGTTCACTTTGAAGGTAGGAAGCAAGTTCAAACGCCTCTCCGGAACGCTTTTTAAGAACGAGCCAATCATCTTTGGACTGTTCCTGAAATGATTGCAGAAAATCAATGATCTTTTCAGGTTCCTTTAAGTTGATGGTACAGGTCAAGGAGTCGTCAGAGGGCACAATATTGTGCCAGTCAGGGAATTCCCCCTGCAGTCTTTTCGTCTGCCACTTGACATTGCCGATCTGCATCTGAAAGCGGTCTCCCCAGATGTGCAAACTCCCTTTTTCTTCCGTAGGCAGGGCAAAAGGAGGAACAGGCAATGTCACATTCTGCTTTAATGTCAGGGGACAAGGGAAATGAAGCAGCATTTCTTTATTGGCTGCGACAATGCCGGATGCAGAAAAGTTTATACCCCGCAGGATTTCCCGTTCAGCCTTACAATCAACGATCGGGATTGCACGAGTCAGAAGATCACCGATTTTTTCAGGCAATTCAGTTGTCACAGCATCAGCCGGAGGGGAAGGCATTTCCGGAAGGGCAAGAGATTTTCCTTTGATCTCAAGTGCATCTCCCTGGCAATCTGCCACACGCTGCTCCAATTCAGCAAAAGGGAGTGCAAAGTTGATTGCCTTATCATCAGTAGCCTCAACGGTAACGGCCACATACTGTTCCCCGTCAGCAGCAACAGCTTCCACCTGAAAGCTCCCCGGAATACCGGCAAACCAGACACTTTTGTATTCCTCAACCACACTCTCAGGTCTGACAACTTTTCCCAGAATTTGCAAAAGCTCCTGAAGCACACATTTCTCAATTTTCATAAATATCCGTTCCTTTTTTTTACCTGTATGAATTCATCTTTTCTTAATACTATACTCCCCCGCCTTGGACATCTTGTGTCCAAGGGAGGGGCGTTGCCGGAAAAATTATCCGTCGATCAGGTTCTCAAGCTCGTGAAGCTCATTATGATACTGGTAAAGCAGGATGCTCAAGTCATCCGGTTTGACTTGAGATTCTTCCGGAAAACTTCCGGCAAGCCGTTCAACCTGAGGAAATGCCGTATTCTGCAGGAGTTCGATAAGGTTTTTGTACCGCTCAAGGCGGACTTTCAGTTCCCGGCGGATTTTTCCCTGTTTCACCATAGATTCATCTTTTGCGACAGTGCGGATCAACTGCTGTGTATCTTTCAGCAAAATCATGCTGCGGGTGATGAAAATTTCAAGCGATTGAGCAGATAATTTCTTGTCGATTTTTCTGCTGGTGATGAGCTGACAGAAATCATCAAGTTTGGAAATTTCCAGATTGCCGCTGCGATACTGGTACATCATGCGGTCCAGACAGCTTCCCGTCATAATGGGGATCAGCTTGTTGTCGGATTCCTGCAGATAAGCGATCCGCAAAGAGCGCACAGTTTCATCCGAACACCCCTGTTCAGGATCCGCAAGCTGAGCAAGGGCATGAATGAAGTAAGGCATGTTGTGTTTTTCGTCGGCTTCCTCGCCGAGAGAGACAGCCTTCCATGCGGCGTTCCGGGCTTCGGTGTAATTGTTGGTCTGCAGATGAAGCAGTGCCAGAAGGGTATTGTCCTTGAGCTGGTAATCCCTGTCGGTTTCAGCACTCATTTTTTCGTCCAAGATCTCAATGGCGCGGAGCAGTACCAGCCGGTTGTCTTCGGAAGAAAGAGCCTGGTCGGATTTGAACTCCTCTTTCAGATGTTCCATAGCGGCTTTGTAGGCTTTGCCTCCCTTTGTATTACGGGGGATGGGCAGCGTGAGCATGTTTTTGTTGGCTTCGACAAACTTTGAGTGGGAGTACTTTTCAAGAGCGGCATCAATGCTGTAACTGGCAACAACATCCGTCGAAAATGCCAACGCTGTGGCAAGAACTGTGACGCCCCCCGCAACGCCCAGACCTCCGGCGGCGATGGTACCGCCTCCCAGCAGGGCGAGTCCGAAATTGGCGGCGGCAATGCCTGAAAGACCCACGGTAGAACCGATCCATGTGCCAACGGCAGCCATCCATGCGGGAGCGGCGGCGGCACCGCCTCCAAAGGTGAAGAAGGTCACCGCCCCGACAGCGATGGAGCCGAGGATTATTCCAGCCCAACCCCAGAAGCCCAGACCTCCGGCAGAGTAAAAACTTTCAAAGGTTCCGTATTCGGCAGCTCCGGCTTGAGAGGAGATGACGACCAGCAAAGCAACGAGAAAAAGCGGTTTCAGAAAAGATTTCATAGTTTTTTTCCTTTTTAGTTGATGGAAGCGATGATATCAAGTTTTGCGGCAAGCTCCTGAGGCGTGCCGTGGATAAATTGGATATTGTGCTTTTTCAGATAGGTTTGAGTGAATTTGGAGGGCGCATTTTCAAAACAGAATACCGGAACTGTGTTCTTGATTTTTTTGCAGAAAGCAGCGAGACTTTGGGCATCCGCCCGTGCCATGGCATCGGGGATCGTTCCGGAATAGGCTTTGCTTTCAATGGCAAAGTTTTTCCCGTTCCGGCAGAGCAGAACATCAAGATCCGTATCAGCACCTTTGGCGCCGTCGGCAAATTTCTGCCCCAGTGAAACGGTTTGGAACCCTCTTTGTCTGGCGTTCAAAGCGATCTCCAGTTCCCGCAGGTGACCTTTGACCTGTGAGGGACTGACGGAGTTGATCTTGCGCAGGAGCGAGGTCAAGCCGGGAGTTCCCTGAAGATGTTTCAGGGTCCTTGCGGCAATTTCCTTTGAGAGGTGTCCATTTTGTACGGCGATCCGCAAGTAGGTGTCCTGAAGGATCAAGTGTCCGGCCTTTTCGCCGTACTTGAGGGGAAGTTCCATCTTGCCGAGGATTTGTCCCACTTCCTTCACGCCCCCTTTGCGGGAAGCGATGGCGGCAAGGTGGGTAATTTCATCGTCAGGCAGGGCGTGACGGCACTTTCCCAGGACGGCGGCGCCTTGGACGCCCGTTTTCGCGGCAACGGCGATCCGTGCGGCACGGCGGAGATTGTTGGCGGTTTGGATAACCCAGACAGGAGAGGCATCAGCAAAAGTGACTGTCAGCATAAATGCGGCAGTTCCGGAAAGTTTGAGCAATAGTTCCATAACAGTAAAACTCCTTATATTAAAAGTATCAGCAACAAACAGCTGCGGGCATGATTTCCAGAATCAGCGCGGTAAGCAAAGCCATCCAGTCAAAGGGGGTATATCCGAAAATCATACCTGAGAGTGTCACTTCCAATAACGGCGGGACAATGAGGCAGGCAGTCAACATTTTTGGGATCTCCTTTCTTTTCAGAACATGAGTCCGGTGAGAAATCCGATAGCGGCACCGGTGACGGCAGGTCCCCACCAGGGGGAGGTCGCGATGAGAATTGTAACCATTTTTCATCTCCTTTTATTTTAGTTTGATATTGGGTATTTCCGATTGTTACTTACTATTAAGCGGTAGATCTTTTCAAAATCCGGAACAATTCAGAAAAATTTCCATTTTTTGTTTTCGGAGCTGTTTTTATGAAACACGGAAACTGTTTGGAAATTCCGGCAGTTTTGTATTCAGTTCCCGGGGCGGTCTTTTGATGAGAATTTTTCTCTCACAGCTTTGTGCGTACATTTTCTCAAAGCCGGGAGACAGGTTGCTGTAAGTTGCTTTCAATGAGTTGAACTGGTCTTCAGTGGCACGATAAAAGTCATCAAGAGATTGGGTGTGCTTTTCTGCAAGCCTGCGGATAACTTCGCACCAGATCATAGCTCCAACGAGTCCCCAGCCGAAAGCGGCGGAAACGGCAAAAAGACCGCCTGCGAGAGCTGACCGGCAGCTGTTCAGCAGGGCTTCGGGCGTTTCCTGATGCAGCAGGAATTTGGATATGATGATCCCAGTTCCTCCTGAAAGAGCGGCACTGCCCAGAAAAAGATCCGGGGGAACATACCAGGAAAAGTGTTTCCATGCGGCAGCAAGTCCCGCTATAAGGTTTTCGGCTCCCGCAGCCAGCAGCAGGGGATTGTGTGAATAGAACCCCGCTCCGATTTCCAGAGCTCCTTCACCGAAGGTATCGCAGAAAGAGGAAAAGTCCATGGGCATCTGTCCCGAAAGGGCTGCCGAAAGATCAGAACTGCCCTCAATAAGCGTCAGCCCCCCGAGCAATGTGTCTCCCAGATTGATATTCAACCATTTGGGTGAGACGCCCAAACTCTGCAATGTACCTCCCACTCCTTTTTGCGAAAGCAGTGGAATTGGGATCCCCGCCTTGGTGGGAAAATCAGTCAGCAGGATGTGGCCTGCGTGTTTGAGTCCTTTGCCGAAGCCCTGTTCCGTTACAGTCTTTCCCACATCAAGGATCAAATCATGACCGCCCCGGTAACGGTGGAATGCTCCTGCAACGCAATCCGCTGTTGAATTTTTCGCCAAAGAGGGAAACAAGGTGTCAACGGTGTGGCGGATCGTATCAGCAGGAACCGCCCGATACAAGGCGTCATTGAGGGCAATGAAAAGGGGAGTTTCTTTCATGCTGCCACCAACTTACTGCCGTATTCATCCCACACGGAATCCACTGCGGCACAGCAGCTTCCTTTCAGAGCCTTGAGGAATTTTTCGGATCGCTCGGCATCGTTGCCGCTGACCATAAAGTAGATTGCCAGACCGGTAACAGCTGCGGCAATGCCGATGGCAATGTACTGTGCTGTAAATGAAGTTCCGATAAAAAAGGCTGTAACTGCAGCAATGACACCTTTGCCCCATCCAAGAATAATGCCGATCTGGGCAATGATGGTCACGATACAGGCGGTGCTGCAAACAGTGCCGCCTGCCGCTTTCAAGAGTTTGATCTTGGCTTTCCGGCTGGGAGCAACGATCGCTTCGCAGAAAAGGCAGGCCTTTTCGACTTCAGCCGGGATAACGCCAGTGCGTTCCTTGAAAACGATCCGAACATTGGCAAGGATGTTTTGCGCTCCTGCGTAAGAAAGTTTACCGTCGGGACTTTTATTCATTTCATTGCAAAAGCAGCAGTCAATGGTGTGCACAAGATCCCGTTTGAAGTTTTCCCTGTCGGCGTCAACGATGTTTGCGAAGGGGAAATTTTCTGTTTTTGTTTTTTTCATAGAACAAATCCTTTCTTATTGTTGTTTTCTGTGATCGTGTGATCCAAAAGATTTTTAACTCTGCCCAAAACCGTTTTTGAATCGTTGCCGATCTTGTTGTCGCTGTCTAAATATATCATCAGAAATTCACAGAACAATAAAAATATATCCTTGGGATATCCTAAATCAAATATTGTCAAAATGCAAACGATTTGCAATAAATAATATAGCTCGCATGTAAACTTCTAAATAGCAGCATGTTTATTTTTTTATTTTTCAGATCTGTTCTATTTCAAGGAATAAAGTATCGGGAGAGGATGTTAGTTTGTCTGTCAAAGTTCTACTTGATATCCAACTGTGGGATATCAAGTAGCTTTAGCCCATTTCCACGCTTTGCCGTTGGCTATTCCAAGACTCTGCAAGTTATCATGGACCGGTCGGACCAGTCGGACCAGTCGGACCAGGCGGACTTGTCAGAGTCTCTACATTTTTGCAACGGCCCGTCTTCGCTTCGCTACGCCGTGGCAAGCTGGTCCTTTCGGACTTTTTGGCATAATACAATGGATAGAAAGATCCATGTCTCAACCGTTTTTGCAACGGCTGGTCCTTTCGGACCATGAAAGTATGCAAAAATACTTACTGGCTTGCAGTCTCAACCGTTTTTGCAACGGCTGGTCCTTTCGGACTAGTTATGCTAACTCCAACACACAGTAGGAGAGGTCTCAACCGTTTTTGCAACGGTTGGTCCTTTCGGACCATCAAGGTCGGTGAGTCAGCTGAGTA
>JAZSIZ010000043.1:0-5263 GCA_045534015.1 Victivallaceae bacterium
GTTGTGAACGCTTGGTAGCTTCTGTTTCCGTGGAGAATGCCCAACCGAGCAAGGGAATATCTTTCAGAATGGGGAGGCCGCCGGAGATTTGCATCATGCTGCGTTTTTCAATGCCGCCGATAACCAATTTGGCCCCGCTGTTGGAAATCATAAATTCCGTATTGATCTCAGCACCTTGTTGAATTCGCGGAGAGCCATCAGAGGTATAGCCTATCAATGATGAATGATTGATTTTCACTTTGAGCGTAGTTGCCTGAGTATTGATGGACGGAGTCATTTTAACTGAAAAACCGAATCGGTCAGTAGCTTCCCAATCAATCGTATTTCCTTTCTTGATTGCTGCATCCGGTTCTGTAATGGGTGAGGATTTGGCAACAAAACACTGGGTAAATTTTTCTATTTTGCCTTCCGCATGATTGCCAATGGTGATTTCTGAAGTGTGCAGTACCTTGGCTTTCCCTTTGCTGGTCAAAAAATCAATATATTTGGTGTTCCATTTGGGGTTAAACTGAAAATAGGTGGTTTTGTTCCATTTTGCTCCTTGTGCAAGATCAAGCCCTTTGTAGTTTTGAGAAAATCTGCCTCCGGTACTGAAAAGATCAATTCCGTTATTGTTTTTCCACGCCTGAAAATCAAGTCCCAATTTGGTATCATTTTCAGCATAGAGTTCATAAACGGTAACCTTGGCACGAATAGTCGGTTCGATCCTGTCGTATTTGCTGATAACATCCATAATATTCTGCTTTGAGAATGGAGCTGTATTGAAGAAAATCAGATTAAGGTCCGGATCTTCCATCAGCACATCATTGCCGCCGACATTGTTCATTGCTTCATTGCGGCTGTATGCACCAACATTTTTTACCATTTCCATCAAATCTTCTGAAGAACGGAATTTTGGTGAATACACATAAGTAAGACGCCCGGATCCGGATACCAGTTTCGGCTTATCCAACTCCCGCACAATGGAATCAAAACCTTGCGCTCCCGGAGTGTCTTCAAAACGGTAGTCTTCGGCAGAAATCAACAGCAAAGCACTGCCATCGGCGTATTTGACAGCTTCCACATTGGTGTTGTTTTCGTCAACCTTACGGGTTTGGACAATCGAACGGATGTAAGAGCGTAATTCATACGGGTCGGTGTGTTTGATTTCGTATGCCTTGGTGATAACATTAGGGTCGGCATTATCACGGACAAAGTGAACAACCCGGGTGTCATCTTTGACTGCAACATTAAGGCGGGCATCGATCCGGCTGTTGGCGTATGGGGCAGAAGCTTCGCCAGCAAATGCAGTAACGCTGCTTAACAGAGCTGCCGCCAGAAGATATTGTGAACAGAATTTCATAATTTTATCAATCTTTCTTTTGATTATTTGTTTACCAATTTATCGAATTCAGCAACCGTACCGGGTTCCATATTTTCATTGAATACCACAGGAACGGCACGGACTGTAACAAAAAAGCGGTTGATTTCGGTATTGGTGGTAGTAGTACCAAAGATGTATTTCAACACCGGAATTTCACAGAGAAAAGGGATCCCGATGGTTTGCTCAACATCACTTGAACGATTCCAGGAGGCAAGAAGCTGTTCCTGATTGAATGTTACTACTGCTTGAGCTGAAATGTTTTCGGTCTCTGTCAGTTCTGCGCCGAGATTATTTCGTTCAACTACATTGTTGTTGCTGATTTCGTACTGAAAATTGATGCAGCCATTCTTCCCGGCGGTAATGACCGGATTGAAAACAGATGCTGTCAGAGAAGAATCACCGCCATGAGCAACTGCCGAAGTATGATTTTCATCTTTGGTGATATTCTGGTATTCCGGAGCAAAGTTTACTTTGAATTCACGGTTGCGGTTATTGGTGATTATTATGCTTGCCGTGCTGCTGACAGTTGCTTTGCCATTCTGCTGCAGAAGTCGGAGAAAACTCAAATCAAAGGCTGGCGCAGTATAGAATCCCCCGAATCCCCAAGTGGCGTTTCCTGCAATATCAGCACCGTTTCCGAGCATTCCAATAAGATATTCAGCACCTTTAAGCTTCAGGGCATTGTAGCCGGCTCCGAAAAGATTAAGTCCAGGACCGTTTTTCCATGACAGATAATCGATGCCGATATCTTTGAGATCGCTGTCCCGCACCTGATAAACTTTCAGTTCCAATCGCACCTGCGGAATCGGTTTATCCAGCCACGCAAGTTTGGCTTTGATATCCTCCACCGTTGCCGGGGTATCTTTGAAGTAAAGCATATTGCGTTTACTGTCCAGCCGCATATCACTGTCAGCTTCTCCGCTGGAAACTTCCCCCTTGACAATAATATCAAGCATCTTTTCCGTAGCCCTGAACTGCGGTTGATACACGCCATAGGCAATACCGTCTCCGGTAATATTAGAGGCTTTGGCAACCTTTGCCGGACGATCAAGTGCGGCAATAAGCTTATCAACGTGTTCAATCATATCTTCGCCAGTTGAAACAATGATCATTTGACGGTTGCGTTCAGTATCTTCAACAGTGGAAACATTGGATTCTTCACAATAGCGAACAACCGCACTGCGGATGAAGGGGGCTACATCTGCCGCTTTGGTATGTTTTAAGGTGTAAATTTTTGATGCCATATTTTTTTGGGCATCATCTTCAATAAAAGTGATTTTCTGCACTTTTTCTTCGGCTTTGCCTGCCAATGGCAAGCAAACAACACTTGCTGTTGCCAATATGGCAAAGCATCTATGAATCTTTAAATTCATAATTTTCTCCTGTTGGTGGTTTTAATTATTATTGCACTTGCTGTTAAAATTACTTCAATGTCCGGCTGATTAGAATTTTGTCATTATCACCTCCTGTGAAAATATGCTGATATATAAATTAGTCTTGTCTAACTTGATGAATAAAAAAACTGGCGGCTTATAAGCGGCTGCTGAAATACTTATAAGCCACCGTTTAAGGAGACAATTTTACTGAAGCATTTTTGTTCCGATATGCAATACCGTCCCAAGCTGATAGACGATCAGCGTGGCAACATAGGCAAGAGCGAACAACGCTCCGGCTTCGACAAACGCCATCTTCCACGAGTTCAACTCCCGCTTGATGATTGCCAGCGTTGCCAGACACGGAATTGAGAGCAAACAGAAGAGCATTATACAGAATGCTTGCAGCGGTGTATAATGTTTCACCAATTGCGCCCGCAGTCCTTCAGATTCTTCATCTGCTTCTCCTTCGGAGTACAAAATGCCCATTTGAGCCACAAAGACCTCTTTTGCCGCTAACGCACCGATAGATGCCGTTGTAATTTTCCAGTCAAATCCCAGCGGAGCAAAGAATGGTTCCAGAGCTTTGCCGACTCTGCCGGAAATAGTGTACTCCAGTTTTTCCGAAAGTTGAGCGTTTTCAAGAGCAGATGTGTCGCCACCGGCTTTTTGCACTTCGGTGATTTTGCTGTCATAATCAACGGAAAAATCCTTCTTTTCCGGGTAGGTATTGCAAATGTAAAGCACGATACTGGTAAGGAGGATGATCGTACCGGCTTTCTGCAGATACATTCTGCCACGATCCCACATATGGAGCATCAAACTTTTGAAGCTGGGCATCCGGTAAGGCGGCAGTTCCATCAGATAGACTTCGCCATCACCTTTAAAGAGCGTGGACTTCATAATCCGGGCAGCGATCAATGCCACCAGCACGCCGATGATATAAATCATCCACATAGTAAAAGCTTGATACTGCTTGGCAAAAAATGCTGGGATGATCAGAGCGTAAATCGGCAATCTTGCTCCGCAGCTCATAAAAGGCAGAACCATGATAGTAATTTTGCGATCGCGTTCTGATTCAATAGTGCGGGTTGCCATGATTGCCGGAACGGTACAGCCGAAACCGAGAACCAGAGGAACAAAGGATTTTCCCTGAAGTCCGAATTTACGCATAACTCCGTCCATAACAAAGGCGGCACGGGACATATAACCGGATTCTTCCAGAATGGCTATGGCAAAGAAAAGGAAGAGAATATTGGGCAGAAACACGATCACTCCGCCCACTCCGGCAATAATACCGTCAATAACCATACTGCGGATAAAGGGCAGTGTTTCAGAATTCCAGACATTACCGACAACTCCGCCGAACCAGCCGAAGAAATCTTCAATATATCCCATCAGCGGATCAGCGCAGATAAAAGTAAACCAGAAAGTAGCGTACATAATTGCCAGAAACAGCGGAAATCCCAAAAACTTATTGGTGATAACCTTGTCGATCTTATCGGAAATTTCCCGGCGTTTTTCCTGACTGAAAGATATTGCATTATGGCACGCTCCGGATAGCATCGCATAGCGGCGGTCTGCCATAAAGGTATCCGCCTCGATAGCGTGCTTGTTTTTAAGATGCAGAATTTGAGCATCCACCTCTTCCCGGACGGACTTCATCGCCTCAATTTTCATCGCGCTGGAATCTTTTTCCAGTAATTTGATGGCAAAGAAGCGGGAGGGAATATGGCTGTATTTTTCAATATTCAGAGCGTCGATTTTTTCGGCAACGGCATTGATCGCATCGTCAAAATCTGCACCGTAAGAGAGCATCGGCATCCCGTGGTCATCCAATTTTGCCAGAGTATCAACCATTTTTTCTTTAAGTACTTGTACTCCGCGAGAGGTGTTGCCGACAGTTTGGGCAATCGGGGCTCCAAAATATTTCTCCAGCTTGGGAATATCAAATTTCAATCCTTTTTTCCGGGCATCATCACTCATATTGAACGCCAGGAGCATGGGAATATGAAGTTCTGCAAGCTGGGTGGTAAGATAAAGACTGCGCTGCAGAATGGTGGAGTCAACTACATTTACGATGAGGTCAATACCTTTTTTCGTCAGCTCCTCAAAAACGACTGCTTCTTCCGGAGAAGAACTGGAAAGCGAATAGACTCCGGGCAGGTCGATCAACTCGATTCCCATGTCATTGAGACGGAATGAACCGGATTTGCTTTCGACAGTTACACCGGGATAGTTTCCAACGTGCTGTCTTGCCCCGGTAAGAGCATTGAAAATACAAGTCTTCCCACAGTTGGGGTTCCCGGCAAGGGCGATGCGGAATTTTTTATTCATTTGAGCCTCCTGATTTTTCCAGCATAATACAGGCGGCATCATCTTTATGAAGTGCCATACTGGTTTCCATCACCTTTACCCGGATCAATCCGCCCAAGGGGGCGTGTGCCTCAATCAGCAGTTCTGAGCCGGGAACGATACCCACATCGGCAAACTTTTTGGCTCCGCGTGACTCCGGAGAAATTCCGAC
>JAZSIZ010000051.1:0-18189 GCA_045534015.1 Victivallaceae bacterium
GCTATCGGTCAGTATCGCAACCACATCCACTACCGAAAAGTACCATTCTTCGGTGGTATCATCCCAAACGGAACGGACTTGTTTCTGTTCAAAAAGTTTTATTGCATTTTGCTGTGTCATAAAGTTTTCCCGGACAATTAATGTGTGCGATAAAATTTCAATACGATTGAGGCTTTACCTGTTTTTATCTGTTCATACCCTTGCGGCAGTTTGATCAACTTTACTTCGCAGCTGTCGATATCACAGGAAAATATACCACCTTTTTCCGTTTTTACAATCAGCAAATCCTTGTGGATTTCAAGTTTTGTTATATGCAGATCTTGAACATCCGTTTCAAGGGATTTCAGATAATTGATTTCATAAATAGTGATCGTTTTCGGTTTGAAATAACATTTACATATTTTAGAAACAGTTATTTTTGCGGAACTGCCATCTCCTGATGGTTGTATTTTATAAACACTCCAGAGCAGCGGCTTGACCGGCTGCGGCGCAGCACGCTTTGCGCAAAGTTCAAACGGTAAAAATATTGCCAAAAAGATAACAAATAAACGTATGCGCAATTTGCTTTCAGCCATAAGATTATCTCCTTTCGGAGTTTAATATAACACTGCATCAGAAAAAATCAAGGCGACTTGCCGCCGTTTAAGCGAAGCGCAGTAAAAAGAAACACATCCCCCCGCCGACAGGCGGCAACTTCACGGGCAGCGCAAGCTAACCTCTTCACAAGCGGAATGAAATGGAGCGTCTTCATCCGCCGTCGCTCTGCGAGCTATGGCGAGACAAGCAAGCAAGGCTTCTGGAATTTGGTGAAGATGTGAAGAAAAACCTGCGGCTTTTGAGTGAAGAGCGGCTGTCGCCGCGTGAAGTGAAGACTTGCGTCTTCGTTCGCCATTTTTTTTGCAAAAAAAATGGCGGAGAGAGAGGGATTTGAACCCTCGGTGAGGTTGCCCCCACAGCGATTTTCGAGACCGCCGCCTTAGACCACTCAGCCATCTCTCCTGATGTTTTGATAATATAGCACCGGATTGCTTCTTTCGCAAGTCCGTATGCCATAAGAAATCAGCAGTTTTTATTCGGAACGCTTTTCCAGACGTTCCACATCCTGATCGGCAAATTCAATCACCTGCTTGAATTTTTCCGCATTGGATTGATCTGCCTCCACCAATGTACGGTGCGCCTCTGCCACAGTTTTTGCCGTAGTCAACATATCAGCATTACTGCAATTTACTGCAACAGCAGCTCCTTCAGCTGCCCGATTTTCCGGATTTTCAACAACTTTGAAAAGCTTCGCAACCCCCAAATCACGCAGCAATTTGAGCAATACATCGCTGGCACTGATCAGCATGACCTGCGAACCGTTTTTCCGCATTTTCAAAGCCAGCATGGTCAGCACTCCCATAAAAGTGCTGTCCATTGCTTCACAATTTTCCAAATCGATCTGCAACCACTTTTCTGCAGTCAATTTTCCGGAAAGCTCACGCAGAGGCACTGCATAATCAAAATTTGCACGACCGCAAACCGTTACTGAAAAACCGCCATCCAACTCGGTAATCTGCAAATCTTCACTTCTCAACATGAGTTGTTTCCTTCCGCATTATCTGGTTGCCGCTTCACCGATCACAGCTTTGATGCGCCGCACACCACGGCTGGAACTTTCTTCTTTGAGAATCTTGAATGCCACAAGATCACCGGTATTTGCCGCATGGGGTCCACCGCAAATTTCTTTGCTCACATCACCCATTGTGTAAACTTTGACAACTTCACCGTATTTGTTGCCGAAAAGTCCCATCGCACCGGCAGCACGGGCTGCTTCCACACTCATTTCCTCACAGATCACCGGCAGTTTGCGGGCAATCGCATCATTGACCAGAGCCGCAACTTCCTGAATCTGTTCCGGAGTCATCTTATCCGGATGAGAGAAGTCAAAACGCAAACGCTCGGCGGTAATATTGGAACCGCGCTGCTCAACGTGAGTTCCCAGAACTTTACGCAATGCCGCATGGAGCAAGTGGGTGGCACTGTGCAGTTTGGCTGTTTCTTCAGAGTGGTCGGCAAGACCGCCTTTGAATTTCTGTTCAGCTCCGGCACGGGACATTTCCTGATGTTTGGCATAGGCAGACTGGAAGCCTTCAACATCAACTTCAAAGCCCTGCTCTTTTGCCATTTCAATGGTCAATTCAAGCGGGAATCCGTAAGTTTCGTACAAGTTGAAAGCATTCTTTCCGCTGATGACTTTTTTGGCAATATGTGCCGGAACCCGGTCGATCAGCTTCTGGAATTCTTTAGTCCCATGTTCAAGAGCGGCAGCAAACTGTTTTTCCTCACGCTCCAATTCGCTGGTGATAACTCCGGCATTGGTTGTCAATTCCGGATAAAATTCGCCCCACTGCCCGATAACACGCAGCGCAATCCGGGAGGCGAATTCAGTTGTAATACCTATCTTGCGTCCCTCTCTGATGGCACGGCGGATCAGACGGCGCAGAACATACGGCTGATCCACCCGTCCGGGAGTTATACCATCGCCGATAATGAATGTCGCCGCACGCAGATGATCGACAATAATACGCTCGCTGGCTGAACGGTCTTTGGCAGGAATGCCGGGAACCTGACGGATGGCATCCAATTCAGCAAAAAGCGAAGCAAAAACTTCTGTTTCATAGCAGCTGGGCTTTCCCTGCAGAACAGCGGTGATCCGCTCCAAGCCCATTCCGGTATCAACGTTGCGTTGGGAAAGCGGTTCAAATTTGCCTTCAGCATTTTTATTGTACTGCATGAAAACATCGTTCCAGATTTCCACCCACAGTTTGTTGGAAGGATCAAAAACTTCCGGAGCGGGAGCTTCACCAGTCCAGTAGAACATTTCCGTATCCGGTCCGCAGGGACCGGTTGTTCCGGCAGGTCCCCACCAGTTATCTTTTTTTCCGAGTTTGGCGATCCTTTCCGCCGGGATACCAAGATTGTGCCAGATATTCCATGCTTCTTCATCAAAAGGACAATCCTCATCTCCGGCAAAAACAGTCACTGCCAATTGGGAAACCGGAATACCCAGTTCTTTTGTCAGAAATTTAAAGCTGAAATTGATCGCTTCCTCTTTGAAATAATCGCCCAGCGACCAGTTGCCCAGCATTTCAAAAAAAGTCAGATGCACTGCATCGCCGACTTCATCGATATCTCCGGTACGGATACACTTCTGACAATCGGTCAAACGGGTTCCTGCAGGATGTTTCGCACCCTGAAGATAAGGAACCAGCGGATGCATCCCCGCGGTAGTGAATAAACAGGTCGGATCATTGTCGGGAATCAGAGAAGCACTCTTGATCTCGGCATGTCCGTTGGCTTTAAAAAATTCAATATATTTTCTTCTGAGTTCATTAGCTGTCATAATTCAGCATCCTTCACTTTAATTTAATTACAAAAGTTAATCTCTATAAAATACAACACGAATCTGTTTTTTTCAAGCCGATAATCCGGTCTCATTTATTTTCTTTGCGGTAAAGCCATGGTTTTTGCGGAGAATTTTCTTTCCACAACCCCAATCTGCGCAAACGTGCATCTTTTTCGGCATTGGCAAGATCATACTCATTTGCCGCATAATCAGCATAATACCAGGCGTTGCCCTCGGCAACCATTTCCAGATTTATGTATCTGCCGCCCAGCATGATTTTTCCCACACTTCTGCCGTAACGGTCCACAGAAATCACAGTGACCCGCACATTTTTGCCAAGGATCTTTTCACGCAGCGCATCCCGGGCTTCCACACCATAATCCTGGGCGGCTTCCGGAGCATCTATCCCGAAAAAACGAACTTTGTATTTCTTTTCCATGCCCTTTGCATCAGTCGTAAGCAATGTCAATGTATCTCCATCATAGATCTCAATGACCTGACCATCAATCACCTGATCCGGAACAGTACTGCCGTATTCAGCACTGCCCCCGGGAAGAAATTTTACAATAAAACCGGGCAGATAATCTTTATATTTGAGCAGATTGACCCCGGTGTTCCCAAGTCGGTCAAGATTGAAAAGTATTCCACCGAGCAACAACAACAGAATAACCAGCAATGATTTTTTCAGGATTTTGCCCCATGCCCATTGAGAGACACTTTTCATTATTCCTTTTTTGCCGGAAGATGATTTTTTTTCAGCTGCCATAAAATTCTCCACATTTACAATATTGAAAAAACATTCATTCTGTCAGAATATAACCTCAATATGCAAAAAAAACAAGTTCGTAATTTATTTACACGTTGATTTTTTCTGCCAGTGCATTATAATTGATTGACAGAGGAGCCTGCCGGATGGTCCGGCGGGATAAACAAGAGGAGAAGGAAAATGAAAAAAAGTCTTCTGATCTGGGGAGTGCTGGTCATCGTTGCACTCTGTTTCGTCGGCTGTTGTTACTACAACACCACTCACAACCATCAACCCTGCAGCAAACATTGCCATCATAAACCATGCTGCAACGAAGCCGGGAAAGAGTGCCCGGATGATAAGAAAAAAGACCAGAATGCCGACAACGATGAAGTGGAAAGCGTCACAGTGGAAGAGGTCGAGATCATCCCCGTGAATGCTCCTGCCGATCAAAATCAGCCGGCGGCAAAAAAACCGGCAGCTCCCGCAGCCAAAGCTGAGCAGCCGGCAACCGGAAAATAATTTCATAAATCCGCTGTGCAAAAAGAGGTGAAATATGGAACAATCGCTCCGTAACACCAGAACTGAACAGAATCTGCTCAAAGCTTTTGCCGGTGAATCGCAGGCACGCAACCGTTACACCTATTTTGCTTCACAGGCGAAAAAGGAAAACTTTATGCAAATTGCGGCGATATTCGCCGAAACTGCGGATCAGGAAAAAGAACACGCGGAAAGGTTCTTCAAGTTTCTGGATGGCGGCAAAGTAACATTCACCGCCGAATTTCCTGCCGGAAAAATATTGGATACCGCCCGGAATCTGGCTGCAGCTGCTGCCGGAGAATATGACGAGTGGCACGATCTTTATCCGGAATTTGCTGAAATCGCCAGAGAGGAAGGTTTTACCAAGATCGGTGCCGTTTTTGATTTTGTCTGTATCGCAGAAAAACAGCATGAGAAACGTTATCGCGATCTTTTGTGGAACATCGAAAACGATCTGGTTTTCAGACGTCCAGCCCCGGTGGTATGGCGTTGCCTGAATTGCGGCTACATCCACACAGGCACCAGAGCCCCCGACCGTTGTCCATCCTGCGATCACAGCAGAGGATACTTTGAATTGCTCGCAGAGAACTGGTAAAAGAAAAACTCCTCCGGTGAAATATGCCGGAGGAGTTTTGTGTCTTATAATTCAGTTTCTTCACCATCCTTTGCAAGAATGACCGGATAATCAAGAACAGAACATTTTTCCAATACTTTCGCTGTCCCCTCTTCAGACTGGTGCGGTGTATGCAAATGATAAAACACCAGCTTTTCCGGAGAAAGTGTCTGAAGTACCGGCAATGCTTTTTCCAGAGGGAAATGGGTCAATTCACAGAATATAAGATCGCATTCCCGGGCTTTTTCCGCAGGAAAATCCATAAAATCAGGAGCCAGATCTCCGGAAAACAGCACCTTTTTCCCTTCTGCTTCCACCATGACAGCATAACTGCGGGCAGTTCCGTCTGCGCCGGCTTCCAAATGACGCGTTGGAATAAATGAAGCCCGGATAATTCCGTCATCGTAAACCGCATTTTCCGTCATATCAAAGCCGGAAGCTCCTTTTTGCCAGTTGCCGCCATTGACCTTGCTCCAGGCACTCAAGGCAGCCGGAGCTTCCGGATCAGGCAGATAAAGAGCCAGATGAATATCCGGAAACATGAAACGGTGTTTACCCGCCTGTTCCAGCAAAGAGGGCAATCCGCCGGTGTGGTCGATGTGCATGTGAGTAATGAATACCGCTGATACCTGTGCTGCCCGCAAACTGCGGTTGACCAGCATGGCATTGACCGGTTCAGCTGCATCGATCAGATAGTTGCGCCCGGAACATTCCAACAATACTGAAGTTTGAAAGCGTCCTCTTTCCGGATTCCCGTGACTGCTGCCGAAAACTGTTATTTTCATTATCAAAAAACTCCTGTACAATATTTCCTGCTTAATGTCAGGATTAATATATCACAGAATCACGGTTATTCAAGAAAAATCTGCCCCGAAAATCTTGTAAATGCAATTTTCCGGCTGTATAGTATACTTAAAACGGGAGGTATTGTCATGGATGCGATGAAAAATTTTATTTCCAGCGGGAATATCCGTCTGGATGCCCAGCTGCGTTTTACAGCGGAGATCGACCGGATGAGTTCAGTTCTGCGCCGGACACTGCTGATCGACCGCAGCCGCAGGGAAAATGATGCGGAACACTCATGGCACATCTCTGTAATGGCAATGCTCTTTGAAGAATATGCTGTTGAAAAAGTTAATATTCTGCATGCGGTTGAAATGATGCTTGTGCATGATCTGGTTGAAATTTATGCCGGAGATACCTTCGCTTATGATGTAAACGGCTATGCCTCTAAAGCTGAAAGGGAGAATGCCGCGGCTGACAAACTTTTTGCCATGCTTCCGGAAGAACAGGGTTCGTATATCCGGCAGCTGTGGGAAGAATTTGACGCCATGGAAAGTGCCGATGCGAAATATGCCAATTGCCTCGATCGGCTGCAGCCGTTTTTTCACAATATGCTTACAGAAGGTCACACCTGGCGCAACAGTGATTTCCCGACCAACAGTACGCTGGTAAGAAAACGTATGGCGATCCTGGGTGAATTCATGCCGGAAGTCCATCAATGGGTGGAAAAAAGTCTTGCTTTTGCCATAGAGAGTAAATGGCTGAAAGATGAGTGATTTTTCATAAAGTATTGTTTTCAATTATCTTCAGAAGATAAATATATTTTCAGTGAATTTGATTCAACAAGAAAGGTTTACTTATGAGTACCATTACGATTATCGGTGCGGGCATGATGGGCTCCGCACTGGCTTTCCCGGCGAGAGAAAACGGACACACTGTCAGATTGACCGGAACTCCGCTGGACAGAGACATTATAGACTTCTGCCGGGCAAATGATCAGCATCCGAAATTCGACCGTCCATTCCCCGGCGGGATTGAATATTATCAGTTTGATGAAGTTGACAACGCTCTTGAAAACTGCGATCTGGTCATCGGAGGAGTAAGTTCTTTCGGAGTTGACTGGTTCGCAGAATCAGTTCTGCCGCTGCTTCCGCCGGATGTGCCGGTTCTTTCTGTAACCAAAGGTTTGCTTGATCAGCCTGACGGAGCTTTGATATGTTATCCGCAGTACTGGCAGCAGATACTTGACCGGCTCGGCAAAAACAATGAGTTGTGTGCCATCGGCGGACCATGTACCAGCTACGAATTGGTTGCACATGATCAATCTCTGGTCGCATTCTGCGGAAAGAATATCCCGACACTGGAACGTTTGAAAAAGCTGATGACCACCGGTTACTATCATATTATTCCATCCACCGATATGATGGGGATCGAATCAGCTGTCGCTCTGAAAAATGGTTACGCACTGGCGGTCTCTCTGACAATCGGGGAAAATTTCAAGCGGTGCGGCAATGAAGAGCTGCACTTCAATTCACAGGCGGCAGTATTTCTTCAGGCTTCCCGGGAAATGAGTAAACTTATCAAACTGCTCGGCGGCAGTGAAGAAAGTTTCTTTGTCGGCATCGGAGATCTTTATGTCACTGTTTACGGCGGCAGAACCCGCAAGGCAGGAATTCTGCTCGGCGAAGGATTCTCCATTGATGAAACTCTGGAAAAACTGCAGGGGGTCACACTGGAATCTTTGGTTGTTGCCTCCCGGGTTGCCAGAGCATTGCGGATCCGGGCGGAAAAAGGGACCATTGATCTGAATGATTTTCCGTTGCTGGCGCATGTTGACAATATTATCACCGACCGGATGCCGGTAAATATTCCGTGGGAAAAATTCACTGAAATTTGAAAATAATATAAACGCCTGATCAAAGTGTCCGGAAGCAGATTTTTTCCGGACATTTTTGTTTTTATCGTGTTTACAGTTTGACAACTGCCCTGTGCAGCATTATATTAGCCGTTGCCGGTCTAATAAAAAGGGAGGTGACGCTATGACCTTGTACAAAAAAATCCTCACAACTGCAATTGCATTCTTATCGTTGACTTTACTGTCACAGAATGTGTATCTGAAAAACTCTTCTCCGGCAGTCAAAACCGGTTTTGACCGTTTCCTTTACGATTTGTGGAAAAAGGAAAAAATATCTCCGGCAAAAGAGGCTTCAGATTGTGTACTCGTCAGAAGAATTTATATCGATCTGCTCGGCAGAGTTCCCACACCGGCAGAAGCGCGATCATACATCAATGACAAAAATGCGGACAAATATATCCAGCTGGTTGAAAAATTGATCGATTCAGAGGAGCATGCCATGTTCATGACCATGAGATTGGGCGATGAGTTGCGGATAAAATCCGAATTCCCGATAAATCTCTGGCCCAATGCCGCATTTCTTTACACCCGCACGATTTATGATGCATTGAGAAATGATATGCCTTTTGATCAACTTGTAGCAGCTCTGCTTCTTTCAGACGGCAGTAATTTCCGCAACGGATACGCAAATTTTTTCCGGGCTGTTCCGCAGAAACAGGCACCGGAGATCGCTGATGCCGCCGCAAAATTTCTATTGGGTAAAAATCTGAAACAACTCCCCCCGGCTGAACAAAAACGTTTCACTGACACTTTTTCCTGTATCAGATTCAAAAGTACCCGGGAGTGGAAAGAAGAAATTGTCTATTCCACCATGCTTCCGGCAGAGGATCCGCGCAATGCGCTGATAAAGGAAATCACCACAGGCAGGGATTTTGCCCGGGCTGCAGTAAAACGGGTGTGGCGGTGGATATTCGGTCATGATAATGTTGATGAACGCATCGTCACTCATCTGGCAGACAACTTTCAGAAAAATGGGTTCAGATTAAAAGTCCTGCTCTGTGAAATATGTTCTTCAGCGGCGTACCGGGTCGGCAGTTTAAGTAAAGGTGATCATGCCAAAATGCAGAAAACAGCAGCGATCTACCCGATCCGCCGTCTGGATGCTGAAGTACTGGCAGATTCAATTGCGCAGATAACCGGAATCTCTTATACTTATTCAAGTGTGATACCGGAACCGTTTTCCTATTACAACAACCGTGCCGCGGCATTGCCGGATGGTTCTGTTACCGATCAGTTCCTGCTGCTTTTCGGCAGACCGTCCCGGGACACAGGAAATCCGGAAGAGCGGAAACGGAATATTTCTGCTGATCAGCGGCTCTACCTTTTCAACTCTACCGATCTCAACAACCGCCTGAACAACATTCTGCGTAACAGGATCAATAAAGAGAAAGATAAATTCGGTGCCATGTATATGCTCTTTTATTCAAGGATGCCGACAGTTGAAGAAAGGAAAACTTTTCAGCAGATGAGTAAAAAAGTAAAAAGCTGGAAACTGCTTTCCAGAATGCCGTGGGTTCTGCTCAATTCCCGGGAATTTCTCTATCAGCACTGACAAGGAGCAACATTATGAAAAAAATTTTTATCCTTCTGTTTATCACTCCGGTCATATTTTCCCTTGCCGCAAAAAATAATAACGCCCCCCCCGCAAAGGCTGTTATTGAAATATGGGTATGGGGAGGACCGTCACAACTGGAAACATTTGACCCGAAACCCAATGCTCCGAAAGAATACAACAATGGTTACAAGGCGATAAAAACCAACGTGCCGGGAATCGAAATCAGCGAAATGCTTCCGAAACTTGCCGGACATGCAGACAAATATTCGATTATCCGCACGATGACTCACCGCCACAACGGACATGAAACTGCCAGTTATCTTATGCAGACCGGCAGAGAGCCGGGAGCCGGTAAAGTTTTTCCGGCGGTCGGTGCCCTGGTGGCTTTTTATAAAAGTCAGAACTACACTGGCGACCTGCCGCCTTACATTATTTTGACCAAACCCAAAGGACGCTTTGCGGAAGAGGGATTTCTCGGTGAAAAATACAAACCGCTGGTCACCGGAGGCAATCCGAATGCATCCAGATTCAGTGTGGATGGCATCACTCCGCCGGGTAATCTTGCAAAAGCTGATATTGACATGCAGTTTGAAGCATTGGAAAAATTTGACAATTTCGGGAAAGAATATAATATCCCGGAATTGACCTCTTTTGATTCTGCGGGGAATGAGGCTGTGAAAAAAATGAAAGGTTCAGCCGCCAAAGCCTTTGATCTTTCTCTGGAAAGTGATGAAATGCGGAATAAATACGGAAGAAATGAGTTCGGACAGGCTTGTCTGACCGCCCGCCGTCTGGTGCAGGCAGGAGTTCCTTATATCACCATCAATGCCCAGGGATGGGATTCCCATAAAAAACATTTTGAATCGATGAAAAAGCGCACTGCGGAAATGGATCAGGCTCTGGCAGCTCTGCTCGAAGATCTGGCGGCAAAAGGGCTGCTGGAAACAACCATCGTCTGGTGGAGCGGGGAATTCGGGCGCACTCCCAAAATACAGTGGGAAGCTCCTTGGAACGGCGGTCGCAACCACTATGCCCGGTGTTTTTCGGCAATTATTGCCGGTGGCGGCTTTCAAGGCGGCAAAGTGATCGGCGTATCTGATGAAGTTGCCGGCACAGTGATTTCCCGTCCGGTTGCGCCGCAGGATTTGCTTGGTTCGATCCTTGAAAGATGCGGTATTGATCCGGACTCCAAATTTCCCGATTTTACCGGAGTAAATGAATCTCTGCTCCCCAAAGAGAGCGAAGCTGGAAGATTGCGGGAAATTTATCCGCTCCCTGTTGAAAAATCCCCCGCAAAAGGAGGTGACAAATGAAAAAATCATTTTTGACAGCAACAGTTGTTTTTGCAGTTTGCAGTTCGTATGCAGCTCCGGCTTTTCTCGGTTATCTTTATCCATCCGGCGGGCAGCGAGGTACTACAGTGCGAGTCATTGCCGGCGGTCAGGGATTCGGTAATAAAATTACTTTACTGACTGATAATCCGGGAATAAAGCTCAAATCTGCCGTCAGAGTTCCGCACATGGGATATTTTCATCCTCCGCAGCGCAAATATCTGACTCAGTTCATAAAAAATATATATGCCGGAAAAATGGAAGCTCCCCCCATGCCGGAAAATACCGAGGGGTATGTCTGGCGCAAGCACCAGTGGCTCGATGAGCCGGATAAATTACAGATATTGGAGCGTTCCATGGTTGCCCAGGCTCTTTTTGTCAGAACCAATGCCCTGCAGGAAGCTCCTTCTATAGCAAACCGGATAATTATGGATATAGAGATCGCCCCGGATGCACCTGCCGGTGCGTGCCGGTTGCGGATCGTTTCCGGAATGAATATTTCCAATGAAAAACTTTTCTTTATCGATTCCGCCGGAGAAATCATTGAACCACCTTACTATCCGCCATTTGCCCGCAAACCGGATATTCCGGCGATCACAACTTTTCCGTCGATCATCAATGGACAGATCATGCCGGGGGAAACCGATGTGTTTCCATTTTTTCTGGAAGCCGGTCAAAATTACAGTTTTGTCATGCGTTCCTCGGAATTATCCCCTTATCTCGGCGATGCTGTGCCGGGACATTTTCAGGGGATCATCACCTTGCGCAATGCGCAGGGCAAAGAAGTTGCATTTGCCGATGATGAATATCATCATCCCGATCCGGTACTGCGTTTTACAGCTCCTGAAACCGGCATTTACACCTTGCATGTTTCAGACAGCATAAAACGGGGACGGGCAGATTTCGTCTACCGGATAAAAGCAGTGGAAGGAAGCATACCATATACACCTTACAAAAATGTTTCAGGTTATAAACCGGAAGAAATTATTTTTCCGGCGCAGAATGTTCCCCGGCTCATTACTCCGGGAGCGGTGAAAAACGGAATTGATATAACGGGGATCATTGATTCTCCGGATGGAGTATCTTTCCGGATCAAAGCAAAAAAGGATGAAAGAGCTGTCTTTGAACTTTTTGCCGCCAGACTGGATTCTCCACTGGATGGAGTGCTGATTCTGAAAGATAAAAAAGGCAATATAATAGCACAGAATGATGATTGCCCGCAAACAATAGATCTTGATCTCTGCCGCAGACAGAGTGATCCGCTGCTGGATGTTACCTTCCCTGCAGATGGGATATACACTTTGCAGCTGTTTTCACGCAACACCATTTCCGGAAAAGATCATTTTTATACTTTGCAAATCCGTTCTCCCGAGCCATCGGTCGTTGCGGTATCCGGCACATCGACTCTCTCTTTGAACCGGCAGGGGGAAGGAAAAATGCGCTTTTTTATCCAGCGCAAAGATGGTTTCAATGGAGAAGTGACCATAAGTTCTCCTCAATTGACTGCCATTGGCAAAGCGGTGATCCCTGCGGGGGAAAATTCCGGGGAATTCAGATTTTTCCTGACCGATGCTCCGAAGAAAAATCAGATCATTGAATTGAATATCCATGCTGAATATGAAGTCAATGGGAAGAAACATTCAGTGCAGGTGATTCCTGCGGATGAGGCAATGCAGGCTTTTGCCTACACTCATCTGGTCGCTGCCGGAAAATTCTATTGTTACACCATCCGTCCGGCAGCTCATTTGCTGAAGAAAGAAAAATCTCCGGCAAAAGCACCGGCGGCACCGAAAATCAATGCTGATAAAAAATAATTTGAATTCCGGTTTTCCGGCAGATTACAGACAAAGTTTCTGCATCAATGCAGCAAAAATATCCAAAAATAAACATATATAATGGAGTTTTTGCAAATATTTTCAACAAATTATTTGTATTTTATCACAAATGGAGTTATTTTATTTAAATGACTGCGGAAGAATGGTCGAGTGGTTTAAGGCAGCGGTCTTGAAAACCGCCGAGGGGCAACTCTCCGAGGGTTCGAATCCCTCTTCTTCCGCCATTTTTTTTGCAAAAAAAATGGCGAACGAAGACGCAAGTCTTCTCTTCACTGTGCCGTCAGGCACAACTTCACATCTTCACGCGGCGCCAGCCGCTCTTCACTGAATCACCGTTACGCCTTGCTTGCTTGTCCCGCCATAGCTCGCAGAGCGACGGCGGATGAAGTGGCTCCATTTCATTCCGCTTGTGAAGAGGTTAGCTTGCGCTGCCCGTGAAGTTGCGGCCTGTCGGCGGGTGGATGTGGTTCTTTTTACTGCGCTTCGCTTAAACGGCGGCAAGCCGCCTTGATTTTTTCTGATGCAGTGTTATATTAAACTCCGAAAGGAGATAATCTTATGGCTGAAAGCAAATTGCGTACACTTTCTATTGACTTTGCGGTTCAGATTCTCAATCTGGTGAAATTCCTGAAAAGCCAGCACGAAACGATCATTTCCAATCAAATCGGCAGAGCCGGAACCAGTATCGGAGCAAACATACACGAAGCCCAATACGCCCACGGCAAGCCTGACTTTATCGCCAAACTGCAAATTGCCCTAAAAGAAGCCAACGAAACAAGTTACTGGTTGGAACTTCTCTTGAAAACAAATTATATTGATGAAGCAAACTATCAGGAATTAAATAATAGTTGCTCTCAAATCCGGGTAATGCTGATAAAATCAATCAACACCGCAAAAGGGGATGAAAAGTGAAATACTGTATTCTGACGGCATTTATTTCCTTTATAGTATTTTTGACAGGTTGCTCCGGTTTTTCCCGCTTGCCTGAAATAAACTTTGTCGGCAAGAATCGGGAAGAGGTTGTCAGAATATTCGCTCAAAATCCGGAAAAATCATACGATGGTAAAATAAATCTGAAGGTACCCTCAAGCCATTATAATCCGTTAAATTGCGATAATAATATCTATTTTTATACAGCAACAGATGCTCTTGCTGATGAACGGATACAAAATGCTCTTGTTAATAGGCGGTTATAGAACTGCCCGCTTGATGGCTGTGCCGGGGGGGCTGGGACTATTATGAAGTTGTTTTTGACAAAAAAGGTGTTGTCGTTTCGCAAAAAATCATTTCCTATTTCGATGGACCGTAGAATATCATTCTGAGTTTTTCAGAACCAAAGTGAAGTGATTTTCAGAATTTCATTTCACAGCGAAATTCTGAAGTTTAAGCTCAAAATGCGGTTCAGAATGGCGGGAGGCGATAAAAAATCCATCCGCCATTTTTTTTGCAAAAATGTATTTATGACAACCTGAATTTCCGGTCAGGTATCAGAAGTTGTCAAAAGTTTTGATGAAATCCACATAGGCAGCACTGATTTTTACCTGATCACGGTCTTCTGCAAGCTGCTTGCGAATGGGATAATCGGCAACGTGTTCCAGATTCCGGTTGCGAATGACATTTTTATGCCCGCGAATGGTAAAATTACGATTTTGGAAGAAACTGTAATTTTCCGGAGTGACAAATGTGGCATCTGCCAGAGAAAGATCAGATAAAACAAGCACAGGCATCCCGAATACAGAACATTCCAGCACGACCTGCCCCACGCCAGCCGCAAAAAGATATTCCGAACTGTTTTCAGCAAGGTATTCCAGCACATTGATTGCCCCGATAAAACGATTTTCCGGGAAGCCATATTTTTTACTCAATGTTTTGCGTATTTCTTGAACAATGTCCTGATTTCTGCCATCTCCTGCGATGTGAAAATCCAAATTATTCTGCTGACAGAATTTAATGAATTGTTCTATTTTCGGACGGTATGCTTTCCCGATACGGGAAATATATATCGCCCGTTTTTGCGCTGCAAATTTCCATGTCGCCGGCAAGATATTTGTGCCGTTGTAAAAAATGGCATTTTTCAAATCATACGGAATTTTTTTCCGGTACCATGCTTTCATCCGTTCCGAAATAAAAATACGGTAATCCAACTGCCGTATCTCCCGAAACGGTAATTTTCCGCAAAAATGGATTGTGCAGCCGCATACCGCATATTTTTTTAATTTGTCTAAATCCAACTGTCGCAGAAAAGAAACATTTTTGCATTGAAATTCAACAACTTTTATTTTTAATTTTTCAATCGCAGCACATAAAACCTGTTCAAAATTTGATGCACAAAAAGAAAATTCCAGCAAATTGGCGTTTATTTCAAACTGATTGCCATTGATTTCAGTAAGTATGTACACCTGATATCCGGCATGTTGCAAAGCATCGGTCAAGGCTCTGATCCGGGTTTCAACACCGCCGATTTTCTGCAATTTATTTGCTACTAATAAAATACCGGAAACTTGCGGAGATTTTCTTGCAAGCAGTTCAAGAAGCAACTGCTGGTTTTTTTCACACAGCATCTTATTTTTAATTTTCTTTTTGAACAGCCAGAATTTTATTTTTTGAAATAAATTCATTTTTATTCTCCACTTTCATAATATAACACCATAAAGTGCATATTGCAAACAAGTTATTATATTTATTGGATTCGCAACCGTATGTTGGAAATATTGCCGAGGTCACTCCGGATAAATGCGGCTTATATTTTTACAGTATATTCTGAGTTTTTCTGACTGAATTTGAAGCGATTTTCAGAATTTCATTTCACAGTGAAATTCTGAGTTTTTCGCCTCAAAAAGCGTTTCAGAATGGCGGGGGAGATAAAATTTCCATCCGCCATTTTTTTGCCTTGATTTCAAGGCAAAAAAACATGAAGCCTGTCAAGGCTTTGCTTCATGGCACGCAGTGCCGCTTCATGCAGCGTAAGCTGCGCTTCATACTTTGCGGCAAGCCGCAAAGTGCTTCATAAATCCGCCTTGACAGATGAAGCAGCTTCATTCCATTCCGCTATGAAGCATTATTCCGTTGCACTCCATAATATGAAGCACTTCGCTTACGCTCCGTATGATGTAAGAAAATGGAAAATGAGAGTTTATCTGTTTGCAATACAACTCCTTTTTTATTCTCTAAAATAGTCATTACTCACTGATAGTAAACAAGGTCATTCAGGACTTTTCTTCCGGAACAAATATAACCACCACACCATAATAGATCCGCAGGATTATTCTCCAAAATGGTTCTGATTTTCGCTTTGAAGGTCAAGCGGTCATCTCCAAAAACGGCAAGGGGGAAGCAACAAGCCGACCGTTTACCCATCCTGACCGCCAATCGCCGGGACACGCCCCTTAAAACGCAAAAAGGCGGTAGTTATAAAACCTAATGTTTCGCAGCAGCCCCCTGAAAGGTTTGTTTTATCTGAAACGATTAAAACCATCAGTGTTTCTGCGTTGACGGTAATTTTTGAATTGCTGTGGCTTACTTGATGGAGTAAGACCGGATTTCAAATAAAAGGATTTCAGAGGTTTATATCCGGCTTTCGCCATAAGTTCATCCCAGTTGCGCGGAAGTTCTATTTTTACCGAAGTGAAACCGCCTCCCGGTACGCACATGGTTTTGTTGCGGTTGGCATCGCCTGTAATGATAATTGCAGTTTTTCCCTGTTGCATTACGGGAACAGTCTCCACTTTATCTGCTCCAGTCCATTCCAGCCACGGTGGGACGGATGTTTTCCGTGCATTTTCCTTTCTACCTATCATATAGGAGTGTCGCCGCAAAGAATAGGTATTTTCATTAAAAGAGCTTCCGGGATTTGCCCAGTAATTGGCATAAGCTCTGGCATCCAACGGCAGTCTGGCGGTTGTAATTAATGCCTGTTCCAAACTTTCTTTGCTCTTATAACCTTTTGCCAGATCCCGGGCAACATTTTCTGTAATAAGCATTGCCCGATATACAAACGGTGTTCCACTGCCAATGGCAAATTGCTGTTTCTCAACCGCATCCTGTGCCATAAGTTCCATAATTTTTTGTGGCTTTGCCGTTGCCGGAGCAAGATTGTTGCCCCAACAGAGCGATGAACCTGCCGTCAGTACATTGTCATTTAATTGGAAGCCCTGCTGCATATGATAGGGACGCCAATTCAAGTTTACAGCAGCCTTATCATCCTCTACCAGACACCACGGCATAAGGTATCCAAATGTTCCCATGCGATTTTCTTTGATATGGTATCCGCCCAAATTAAGCATCGCAAGATTGATGAAACGACCGATTTTCGCATTACGGATATTGGAAATTTCCCCTTGCCCGCAATCAAGTTCCAACTGTCTTGCCAATGGTCCATTCAAGAAACAATATGGAGTCCAGGCGTGAGTACTTGCCAAAGTACGCCGGAAATCGCCATCAGTCATTGCTTTGGTAAATGCAATCAATATGGGCATATATTCCGGAGGACAACCTGCCATTACGCCATTGACGGCGACAAGTTTTGCCGTTGCTTTGCGGTAGGCGGGAGGAATTACAGCAATAACATCATCAGTCTTATAATCTGTGTACTTTAAAAACTCTGCTACTCTCGCAGGAGTCGGCGGAATGATCGGCAAGCCATCCGTCCAGCCGTTTTGGGTGAAATAAAGATTTATCTCATCCAGATTGCCTTTATACACAATTTCATTTGCCGTATTATTGGATCCCGGAGAAGATTTTTCAGCTTCAGAAAACGGTTCGGTCAGGGCTTTAACGATTTGAGGATAAAGTATATTCCGGGTGTTTTTTAACAATTCATCTCTTGTGTGGGCAGAAAATGCTCCGGGATATACTGCAACTCTCGGTATCATCACGCCTGCAGTTTGAGCGGCAAGTTTGGCTTGATCGGAGAACCTCGGAGCCGCGATCATTACTGAAGGAATTCCTGAATATTCTGCGGCGATACAAGAACCCATTTCTTTGGGCGTACAAAGTCCGCATCCGCCATTGCCTGAAATAACGGCATCTATTTTCAACTCCTTCAGTTTCTGCATAAAATCATCTTTCTGCCGCCGTATAACTCCGGGACCGGGCCACGGACCGGCAGAACCGATTTCACTCAATACATAAACTTTTGCATTCGGATAATCGCGTAAGATAAGCCGTTTTAATTCAGGATGAGTTACCGAAGCCATAAAACTGCCACCGACTATGGCTATAGTTTTTCCGTTAAGTGTGGGCAGCCGCGCTGGTTGTTTGATTGTTTTTATACTGCTTTTTCCTGCCGGAGATAAAACAGCGTTTTCCTGTTTTGAAGATGCACCAGGCAACTTACATACTCCTGATTCATCGCAGTCGCCTGTTGCCAAAACATTCTGTCCGCAACAGATAAAGAATAATAAGAGTACAACGGTATAAGTTTTAAACATGACCAATCTCCTTAAAAGTTAAATTATATACATATAACGCATTAAAAGTTGGAGATAT
>JAZSIZ010000172.1:0-5128 GCA_045534015.1 Victivallaceae bacterium
TGCGACGAGTACGCAGAGGGAGTATACTACTGTATTCGACCTCTGCGGCGCAGGAGCAAGGCGCGAGATTGACCACGATGCGCCACCGCAGTAAAGATTTTTCACAAAAATTGGGACAATAACTTTTTATTCAGTGCCGCGGAATCTTTCGCCACGCAAGCCCAGCATCACCCACAATATTTTGTCGTGTCCGGTAACGATCTTCACTTCGCATCCTGAACCGAAGCGCAGCGGATACTCTTCCATATCCAGCACGATCCGCACCGGATAATAATTTATACCATCCTTTTCCACCGGCAGCTGATAAATATCAGTCACTTTTCCGGTGAAAAATCCGTAATCCAGATAGTTGTACTGCTGGCAGTAAATGCGTACCTGCTGACCGGGATGCACCTTGAAAATCAATTTTTCATCGACCAGAGCGATCACTTTTTTATTCTGATTGGCAGAGAATTTCACCACAACTTCCCCACGGGCATAGTAACCGCCCGGACGCGGAGGAATATCTGTGATCACCCCGGCATCCGGAGCGTAAAGTTTATATTTTTCCAGTTCTCCGGTCGCCACTTCGATCTCTTTACGTTTGCTTTCGATCCGTTTTTTCAGCAGACTGCACTCCTCTTCGGCTTTGGCTATAATATCCTGCGCCATGCCGGAATTGATCTTTTCCCAGTCCTCTTTATACCGGCGCAAAGTCATTTTACTATTCAAATGAGCCAGTTCCACTTCCAGATGTTCCCGGCGGGTGATCGCTTTCCGGTTGTAATAAAGATCATTGTAAACTTCCAGTTCGTGTTCGTGTTTGGCAAGGCGCACCTGTGCTTCCTCCATCTTCAGTTTGGTATGGCGGAAGTGTTCCGGAAGCGGATCCTTATGCAGGATGATCAGTTCCTGTTCTTTTACTTTCAGCTCCTGCAGCATCTCTTCAAGTTCATGTTCCAGCAGAGCTATCTTATCCAGCTGCTCCTTTGAATCAAATTCCAGAAGCAATTCACCGGCTTTGACCTCCTCTCCGGAGTGATGGTAGACCTTTGTCACCTTTGCAGAAACCAGAGTTTTCAAGTCATAATCACGGATACCGACAACTGTACCGTTGCCTTCGACCACATCCTCCATACTGCCGATGCACATCACACCGAAAATGACCGCCAGCAGCAGTATGATGCAGTAAATTATCCGGCGGAAAATCTTGAAACGGTTGCGTACCGATGAGTGACCGGCTAAAAAATCTCTTTTACGCTCTTTCATCTTCACGCCCCTTTATGCATCTTTTCCTGAGTCTGATAAAGGTCACGGTAGATGCCGTCACGTGACATAAGTTCATCATGACTGCCCTGCTGAACGATCTTTCCATGATCCATGACCACGATCACATCGGCATTTTTGATGGTGGAAAGACGGTGGGCAATGATTATGGTGGTCTTGCCTTCCATCAGTTTATCCAGCGCATCCTGCACCAGATATTCCGAAACGGTATCCAGTGCGCTGGTAGCTTCATCCAGAATGAGGATCGCCGGATTTTTCAACACTGCACGGGCGATGGCAAGCCGCTGTTTCTGACCGCCGGAAAGGGAGGCTCCGTTTTCTCCGATGATGGTGTCATAACCATCAGGAAGATCGAGGACAAATTCTTCCACATTCGCCATGCGTGCAGCTGCAAATATCTCTTCTTCTGTCACCTCCCGTTTCACCGCATAAGCAATATTGTCCCTGATCGAACCGGAAAAGAGAAACGGTTCCTGTAAAACAATACCGATATTATCCCGGAATGAGGTCAGTTTCAACCTCCTTATATCCAGACCGTCCACCCTGATCGAACCGCCGGAAATATCGTAGAAACGCAGCAACAGATTGCTGATAGTGGATTTTCCCGAACCGCTGGGGCCGACCAGTGCGATCTTCTGACCCGGGGAAATATTCAGCGAAAATCCGTCGATAGTGTTGCCTTTTTCCGGATCATAGCTGAATGTGACATTGCGGAATTCCACTTTGCCGGAAAGTTTTTCCACCTGAATGGCATTGGGGGCTTCCCGGATCTCCGGTATGGTATTGAGCAATTTGACGATTCTGCTCGCCCCGACCATCCCCTGGGCAAAGGTAATGGACATGCCGGAAAGGACGTTGATCGGTGAGAGCATCATACCGACATAAGTGTAAAAAGCAACAAATTCACCGATGGTGACGGCATTGATCTTTACCATCCATATACCGACTCCGATGATCGACAGATAGGTTATCAGAGCAAGAGTATCAAATATCGCCCATAAACCGACACCTTCCACTGTCACCCTCATCTGCATATCAGCCAGCGGACGCAGATTCTGGAAAAATCTCCGGCATTCAGTATGTTCTTTGGCAAAGGATTTGACCACTTTCACCCCGCTTAAAGTTTCCGACAAATTGGCGGAAATTTCCGACATTTTTTCCTGGATCACCATGGAATCTTTGCGCATTTCCTTGCGGAAATAGTGGAAATTCAAATAGTGCAGCGGGATAGTCATAAATACCAGCAGAGCCATCTGCCAGTTGATCAATACCAGCAATCCGGCAATGATCAGCAGCTGGAATATCTGTTCACCCAGTTGGGTCATGGTACGCAGCAGCACCTGAAGCATCGCCACATCGCTGATAACATTACTGATAAGTTTACCGGTACGGTACTCCTCATAAAAACGCAGAGAAAGACTTTGCAGGTGGCTGAATACCTTCTGGCGCAAGTCGATCATCAGACGGACACCGAGATAGTCAATGGTGTAACTGGCAATGTAACGCAGCAGCGAGCGCACCAGATACAATATCAGCATGACGCATGCCAATATCCAGAAAAGAACTTCGTCAGCATTGGGCAGGACGCGGTCGATGGCGATTTTCAACATCCATGGCAGACTCAACCCGACCATGTTGAAAAGGATAAGAGTGATGATGGAGCCGTAAAGCATCGGCCGGTATGGCTTGATGAGAGCCCATACTTTGTCAAACGACTGGTTTTCGTAGCCGGAAATGATCTTATCACGATCCGGCTCTTTCCGGTATCGTTTCATTTTTTTGCAATGTGTCCCTTGTTTTTACTTTCTGTTGTTATTTGATTCAAGTTTTCATTGCTTGGCGTAGAATATAACACCGGAGAAAATTTTTTCAATAGCCGTTTTGAAAAAAAGCCGTTTTTTTGTTGCCCGTTCCGTTTTCCGTCTTGCATTTCCACTAAAAATACAATATCCTCCGCCGCATAAAGTGCAACGGAGGATAGATCATGATCACTGCGGCGCGGCAGTTACTTGAGTTCAGCAAGCAGCTGTGAAGCAAAAAGCAATGCCCGGGGAACATGGAAAAAGGTTTTCCATTTGCCGCCTTTGAGAGTGTGCGTAACTTCTCCGCGACGGTTGCAGTAAGCGAACCATTCACCGTATCCCGGATCAGGGAAGTGGCTCCAGGTGTACTCATCGACCTTTTTGAACCAGTCGGCAAATTCAGTTTTTCCGGTGGCTTTATAGGCATGCAGACACGCCAGAGTCGCTTCGTTATGCACCCACCAGAGTTTCATATCGTGCTGGAGTTCCAGATGGGGTTTGCCCAGAGCATCCATAAAGTAATAAATACCGCCGAATTCTTTATCCCAGCCGAATTCCAGAGTATTGGCGATGATTTTGGTAATGGCGGCGATCTTTTCTTCCGAACCGGGAACATCCTGCAGATAGTTGAGTAAAAACCACATTGCTTCCAGCACATGACCGGGATTCATCTGTCTGCCGATACTGCTTTCCAGATCAGGTTTGCTGCTGTTTACCGGCATATTTTCAAAGACCAGACCGAATTCATCAGAATAGAATCTGTTCAGCACCATATCCACGGCGGTATCCATGGCAGAATCAAATTCACTGCTGCCCAGACACTCATTCATGATAAGTCCGAGATTTGCCATCATCATGTACTGCCCCAGAGAGTAATACGGGGTTTTTCCGGCAAGAGATTTATTCCACTGCAAGGCGGCGTTACCGCTTTTGGCACGGGTAAGATAATTATTCATCGCTTCGACGGCGATGTCGGCATGTTTCTGTTCACCGGTGATTTTGTAAAGTTTTGCTCCGCCCATAGCGGCAAAACAATCGGAAAAAAGACTGTAGGGAGCCATTGCCGGCACACCTTCACGGTTGAGCGCAAAGTAGTACATCCCGTTTTCATCTCTGCCGTATTTTGAAAGAAAATCGAAACCGTCACGGGCGATTTTCACATATTCCTCTTTCTGATAACCGGCGAGGTACAATTCAGCAAACATGTAAACAATGCGCCACTGCATCCACATATATTTGGTCGTATCATAGACGGAACCATCCCGGTCAAGACTGGTGAAATAACCGCCGTATTCTTTATCCACACAATTTTTTTCCCAGAATGGAACAACTGAATTCATCAATTCATTTTCATACTTTGCTGAATATACTTTCCAATCCATAGTCTGCCTATCCTTTCAATTTTGATTGTGACAACAACATACTATACTGCAGGAAAGATGGTAAATCAACTTGAAAATTATCTTTATCCGCTTATATTAAACAATTGGAAGGAGAAAACTGCTATGAATATTACAGAACTGACCTACGACACCTTTACTGAAGCAATCACATTGCCGGTGATTCTGATTGATTTTTACGCTCCGTGGTGCGGACCGTGCCGGAACATGTCAAAAGAATTGGAAAAATTTTCCGCTGCCCATCCGGATATCCCGATCGGTAAAATCAATATCGATGAAGCGGAAAATAAGGAACTTGCCGCCAAGTTTGAGATTTCCACTATTCCGTCGCTTTTCTTTTTCAGAGACGGTCAGCTGGTCAAACACCTTACCGGCTTCATCTCCTGCCGCGCTCTGGAAAAAGAGTTGCTTTCCTGAAACAGATATGAAAGTGGCTGTTGCCAAACCCTTAACAAATAAAAAATCAGTTCAGAATTATTTTCTGTTCATTTGCCGGTAGTAGCAGACACTTCTCCTGCAATGTCATTGAAACTTGCCGGAGAATACAGATTCTGCTCATGCAGTTGTTTTGAGCTATTTAAAGTGTTGCAGCAAGGTAAGCAATCAAACCGTCAGTAATGCACCGAGCCAATCGAGACAAATCTGGTGTGATTGCATACG
>JAZSIZ010000071.1:0-9582 GCA_045534015.1 Victivallaceae bacterium
ACAACAAGATCAGATGGCTGATCAAACAGGCTTATGGCTTCAGAGATCGTGAGTACTTCAAGTTAAAAATCTATCAACTGCCGGAAATTTCAAGCGAGAAATCTATATGAGTTTATGTCATAAACCGTCGAAGAGGCATAATAAACTCCATTTTGCTTGTAAACTCTCCCGGTTCCATTGGCTCGTCTTTTAGTACCTTGGGTTCTTGGCATAGGCATTTCCTCCGTGTTGATTGAAAGTAAAAAGGGTTTTCCGGATCATACATCAGTTGTCCGGAAAACCCAAGAGGAAATCATTACTTAAAGCGAAGGATAACTCAAATCGTTACATTATGTTGCCAAAACTCCGATTTTACGCTCAAAAATCTCATTTGCCATTATTTGCCAATTTTGTTGAATAACTATGCTAAACCAAGTATTTTTACCTCAAAACAGTATTTTGCTGTGCGAAAGAAAATAACGAAACAGAACAATAATACAACTTGTTTATTATAAATAAGTTAAATGTGAAGATTTGAGAAAATTTTATAAAACACCTTGTCCTCCGTAGCCTTGGCAAAGGAGGAAGGGAGCTGCTTCACGGACGGCGCAAGCCGACCTCTTCACAAGCGACTGCAAGGAGCGACTTCACAAGCAAGGCGAAACGGCGATTTTAGTGAAGAGCGGCTGTCGCCGCGTGAAGATGTGAAGTATAGCCTGATGGCTCTGTGAAATGAAGCCTTGCGGCTTCGTTATTTTTTTGCCTTTGGAAAAAAGGCAAAAAAATGGTGGCCGGTCCCAGAATCGAACTGGGGACACGGGGATTTTCAGTCCCCTGCTCTACCGACTGAGCTAACCTGCCACATTTCTACGTTGAAAAGTTTGGAGCGAGTGACCGGAGTCGAACCGGCGACAATCACGTTGGCAACGTGATGCTCTACCAACTGAGCTACACTCGCACTTGTTCCTTGCAACATTTCTTAATATAGCACCTTTTCTCGAACTTTGCAAATCGTTTTCGGTATTTTTTTGCGTTTTTTATCCGTTTTTGACCTTTCGCAACCTGATTCAGCAAACTCAATGATCTCTTTGAACCAAGTCTCCATCCGACATCCGCAGAAAATATCCCGGAGTCCCACTCCATGCGTGGCACGCACTGTTATTGCGCGGATCACTGCCGTATGGCGTGTAGAAATCATCTTCCTCACGGTAAACCTCCCAGAATGTATCAGCTCCACGGCAGACCATCCCGCCCCAATAACAACGGATCGTTTTAAGCAGTTCATCCTCCATACCGCACAACCGGTACGCTTCCAGCAAATAATGCATAAGATAAGGTGAAACCGGTTTTATGCCGCCTTGCAGTTTATCCGGATCCCTTAAAACAGCCCGTCCCTCTTCCGTAGAAAGAACTCCGGCAAGGATACCCCATATCTGTCCTGCCCAAGACAGCTGCCGGAAATATCCGGAATACAACACCCCTTTTGCCGGATCAAAAGAGGAACGCCGTAACATACTGCGCCACTTATCGGCTTCTGCTCTCAATTCTTTCGCCTTTTGCGGCGGATAATTCAAAAGTTCCGCCAGCTCCGCCAGCGCATCCGCCGCCCAGATCGCCGTGCAGATGATGGGAGATGTCCGGTCAAGTTCTTTGCTGTGATCGATAAAAAGCCAGTACCCCGGATTATTAAATTCACCGTTTTTATCCAGACCTTTGCGGAAAAAATACAACTGGTATTCTGCGATCTCAAACAATTCATCGCCGATATTCAAATTGCCTGAAAAACGGCAGTGTTCCAGCAGAAGTCTGGAAAAAATCAGTGAATAATCCAAAATGAATGACGACGCATGCGGCTCCGGTTTCATAATGACCGCTCCGGGAATCATACCGTACTCATTGCGGCAGGCACTTAACAAACGAATGCTTCTTTCAACCTGATCATAGCGGCGGAATGTGACATGATTTACCAGTGCCTGCAAGCGCAAATCCCCCAGCCACAATCTCCGGTCACGTTTTGGACCATCTTCCAAAATATTTTGCATACAGTTGCGCAAAGTTCTGGAACAGGCGGCATCGATCTGTGTCAATTCCTGATCCCAACCGGGAAAAGGAGGACAAAGCTCTTTGCCTGCCGTACTCTGTGCGATAACGTCAACTTTAACTATCTTCACTGCACAACAAGCGGCGCAGGCGATCACATTGATGACCAGGTAACGCAGGGAGTAACGGTTGGGCAATTCAATTTCAGATGGCATATCATATATGGTGATCATCTCCTCCTGAAGCCATCCTCTGCCCAGACCGCCGCAGAAAGTTTCCGGATCGGCATCCGCCTCATAGGGTAATTCCGCCGCCAGCAATTTCAACCGGATTGGGGCAGAAGAGGAATTTATGCTGTCCAGTTTCAGTTTGATCTTGCCGACCAGAGTTTCCCCGAAATCCAAAACAATGCGTTCACTTTCAAAGAGGATTTGATCTTTCAACAGAGCTGCCGGATAAGTTTCGATTACCCCCACATGCTGCCATGCAGAAGCGATGGGAACTAAAGTCACCACACTTTTTGCCGGAACACTCCAGGTTTTTATTTCCGGGGTCAACGCCGCTGCCTTGTTCAGCTCTTCCTGTCTGCGGGAATGATTGTCAAAAGTATATTGCGTCATAATCAGTTTACTGAATGCCGTTGTTGATTTCTTCGATGATAAATTGGCGGTAATATCCGGCATCCCGGGCATCGGTCAGGCGTACATCAAGCACTAATTTGGCAGAAACAGCTTCCGGGTGCATCGGCTGAATTGCCGAGTAAAAGCCCCACTCTTTATTCGGCGGAATGAAAAGACGGACGATTTTGCCGACCAGTTGGTTCTTTTTATCATACTGGGCGATGTATACGCATTGTTCACCTTTCCCGAATTTTCTGTCAAGTTTGGCTTCCACTGTGAATTTGAAATTGCGGTTGGCAATATTGTTGAATTGTAAAGGATAATAGGTGTACCGTGAGTGCATTATTCCCGGGCCGCCGATGATCTTTACAGTGGATGTGCCGTCTTTTTTTTCATCCACAAAAAATGCGGTTTTATTCAGCCCGAGGGTAATGATTTCCAGCTTTTCCTGATGTCTTCTGAAATTTTTCTGTACTTTGTGCAATGAATCCGGTTCATAAAATTGCAGCCGGGAAATTTTCCACAATCCGCCGTGACCGATGTAGTTGATCACCTTGACAACGACCCGGTTGGTTCCCGGTTTAAGGAATCTGGTAATGTCAAATAAAAGCGGATTTTTATAACTTTCCGGGTTGATTGCCGCATCGTAATTGTAAGAGCCCACATACTGACCATTTACCCAGACCCGGCAGCTTTCATCCACCGCACCGAGGGACAATTCGGTTCGTTTGCCTTTGAATTTTTCCGGGATGGTGAAGTCGAGAGCGAAATATGAAAATTCAGTTTCCGTGTGACCGTTATTTTCCAGACTGCGGTCGGTTTTTACATCCATCCATTGAGAAATATCCTGAAGGTGGAATTTTTCTTTATCGCCGACATTTTTTGGATCGAGTTTAAGTTTCCATACCAATGGCAGTTGGATCATGCTATCGGGATCGAAATCGGAAAAACTCCAAACTCTTTTTTCGTTATGCGCACTTTCGGCGATGAATTTACTGTAGGTGTACGGCGGCAGAGTTTTGCGGAAACTGCGGACTTTCTGCAGCGCATTCATCCGCTGCTCATTGGTATATTTTTCATCGACAAAAATCTCACAGGTCTTGGAGGTAAGTCTGGCATTTTCCAGACCTTGTTTCAGAAAACGGACACGTTTGAGATCTTCCGGAGAGTTGGCGGCAAGTTTTTCTGCTTTTTCCAGAATTTTGAAAGCCGGTTCAAAGACCTCCTGCGGGAAAAGCCGATGAGCGTACCACGCATAGTTGAAGCCGAAAAATGCTTTGAATGTGCCGTAATTGTATTTTTTTGGTATATCGTAGAATTTTTCCGCATTGTCATAAGTGTATTTTTCCCAATATTCCCAATACTCTTTGACTGCCGGAGCCGCCGCACCGAAGCAGTTGTAATACTCATTGAGCAGATCTTCCAGTTTGGCTTTCGGATGGACTGCAATACGGGCGGCAACATAGCATTGAGGCCCGGCGGTTGCAAAGGAGTCGTTTGGACCATCGATCATGATCGCTTTGCTCACCGGTATAAAAGCGGTAATTTCATCGTAGAAATCGCGCACGGTATTTTCCGGCATTACATAACCGTTAAAAATATTCGGGCGGTAAGCGATGCCGGCACCGGATTTTTTCCAACCTTCCGCCCATGCTTTCATCTCCTTTCGGTGTCGTGGAGTATAAGGGAAAGGAATATGGTCGGAAGGATTGACAACCAAAATCAGATTGTTCGGGTGAAGTTTTACATTCGTGGGAGCAAAAGGATAATTGGCATAGGCATAACCGAGGGTGATGACCGAAGGATCATATTTTGCCGCTTTATCGTAGACGGCACGGTAGAATTTTGCATAACGGTTGCTGGTATCCATCATGGTTGGATAAAATGACCAGTGCCGCTCTTTGCCGTTCCACGACATACATTTGCTGCATTTGCAGTTGCCTTCGGTGTCATTTTCAAGGCAGTTGATGAAAAAATCCACCCCGGGATTTTTTTCTCTTGCTTTCAGCCAGCGGGCGACCAGCTCATCCTGAAAACCTTCATTGGAAACGCACATGGCAGTAAGTCTGACCACTTTATCCGGCACTTCATCCGACGGGCGGGCAAACCAATCCGGGTGAGTCGTGCCGTACTGCTTGTGCCATTTGGTAAAAGCGTGACCGATGTCATCGACATATTGCCGGTTGCTCCCGGTCGGGCGCATTGCCCGGAAATACCACTCCTTTGCCGAACGCAAAAACATGCTGGAACGCACACGGAATGAGAATGGAGTTTCCCACTTGACATCATATTTTGCGAAGTTTTTCTTCACACCTTTATTGATTACGATGCCATCGTCACCCGGATATGGCCAGCGGGCATTGAATTCCCTTTCCAGAAATTCATAAACTGCGTAAGCACTGGCGGCATTGTCCTCAAATCTTGGTTTTGAAGTATCATTACCGGCAAATACGATACCATTGTCAATGGATTTCAGGATAAATCCTCCGGGAGCAAGTTTCGGCATATTATCCAGCTTTTTTGCTCCGGCACGACCGATATAGAAGGTGAAGCATCCGGCATTGGCATATTTTTCCGGCAAGATGGAAATATTTTCATATCCGGCTTTTGTCAGATGCAACTGCAGTTCTTTGGCGGCAAAATCTTCTGCGGCATAAGCCTGATCCGGGATCACGATCTGCGATGGGGCAGCGGCATGGAGTTTTAATTCAAAAACGATCAGACAGATCGGGGTGAAGTTGGCACAGACGATTTTTAATTTGCGGATCTCTTTTTTTACCGGCAAATAGATCGGGAAGATGCGATTTTTGCTTTTCAAGTCAAATTCCGGAACAAATTTTTCCGGTTTGCTCCAGATGATGCTGCCATCTTTATCCTCCGTGCCGCAGGAATATTCTATATTTTCACTGCGGTAAGCGATGTCACTGAAAAGTGCTGCCTGATCGACATATTGAGTCTTTTCCAGATCCAGCACAAAGGTTATCCGTTTGTGGTGTCCGGAACAGCCGTAGGTTTTCACACATCCGGTACCGTAATTGAGGACTCCGTCGCTCAATGCCGAAACTTTGTTGTGAATATGAAAAGTTTTGATTTCATTCCAGCTGTTTTTTTTGGCTGGAATATTGGAAACAGCATTGGGATTTTTTTCGGTTCCCCGGAGGAAACCACCATGATAGTATCCCTCCATTATCATACTTTCAACTTGATATTTTATTTCAGATGCCGGCAGTATAAGGGCAGCGGCAGATAACAAAGCAGTAAGAAACAATTTCATTTTTTTCTCTTTCAATTAAATAATATGTGCTGCGATTCCGGATCACCAGGTGTCGGTGCCGAGAAAAATTCTTCCGGTGGGGAAATCCGGGTGCGGAATCACTTTCATGGAAACATTTTCCACATTCCCGCCAACAAAGCAGATATTGTTGGTTGTGTTATGACGGTCGCCGGTTCCGGTGCCATCGGCTTTGTGAACGAAGGAATCCATCTGGAATTGCAATTCGCCAAATTGCCAGGAGCCGTCAATGATGAATGGACGCACGCTTGGCTGGGCAACTTTGGTGATTTTCCGCCACGATGCGTGATTGGCATTCGCGCCGCCATAGGTGTACGCACTGGTGGAGTTCATTGCATAGTCGGTGTTATTCTGCACTGTTCCGGAGTATGACGGGCAGAAAAATAACGGTTCCTGTTTGGTCTGCCAGTCCTCTTTGCCGAAGTAATTATTCAGCATATTGTTGTACCAGTATTCTCCCCATGACGGATGGGCGGGGAAGAGATAATCATCATAATCATTGGCATAATTTATCACCACTGTACCCAATTGTTTCAGGTTGTTGACACAGCTGGCGGAACGTCCTCTTTCCCTTGCAGCATTGAGGGCAGGGAGCAATATCGCCGCCAGAATCGCAATAATCGCGATAACGACGAGAAGTTCTATCAAGGTAAATGAGTGTGCGGGGGACAAGGAAAACTTTTTTTCACGGGAAAAAAAGTTTTCCCTTTCCCCCGCGCCCCCTTTCTCTTTCAAAAAAAGCGGAACTTTTTGTGATGGTATATCCGAGCCCCAGCGAAGCAACTCGTCACGGCGTAGTGAAACGAAGACGGAAGGGCGAGTTTTTTCGCTACCCGCCGAGCGGGCGGGAAAAGAGGTTTTTCCCCCCTCCCCAAACCCCACTCCCCTTTTCAAGACCAGCGCACTCCTTTGTTGAGTTGCATGTGCTGGTTTGCCGGTAAAAAAATGCCATGATGAGATAGCACTGCTTACCAACAGCTCAATAAGAGTGAATCCATAAAATTTCTGCCGATCCGATTTTTTCATGACGTTGTTTCTCCTTTTTTGGGGGTGCTTGTTCATACCCGTTATTTTTCAACCGGGATTTTTGTCATGGTATATATTATACAGTGAAAAATTAATATGAGCCTTAAATATTTTCATAAAAAATATAAACAATAGCTCAAACATCCCGTTTTTTTTGATAAAAAAAATCCCGGATAGAAAAAAATCAGCTTGACACCCCTGATCTGCGGCAGTATAGTAAGGAAAAAGGAGGTGTACCATGTCTGCAAGTGAGGAACCAATTGATGTAATGGGACCGGCTTACATGTTCTATCTTGCATCCGGTCACTCCCCCGGAGCGGTGAATCAGGTAAAAAAAGAGATGACCCTCGGACACCGGCACTGGCATGATTTTCACGAATTGACTGTCGTGCTTGACGGGTGCGGCAGTTATGAATATCAGGGGAAATTGTATTCCATCAATCCCGGAGATACATTTATCACCCCGCCCGGAGAGATCCACCATTACCGGGATCAGAAAAATCTCTCTCTGATGAATTTTGTCTGGTATCCGGAACAATTGCCTATTTCCATGGAACAATTGAATGATGTCCCCGGATTCCGTACTTTTTTCAAGCTTGAACCGCAAAGCCGGACTTTATTCAAATTTGCCCACTGCATGACACTTTCTCCGGAACAGATATATGTTATGCAAACATTTTATCACCGGATCGAGCATGAATTGCAGAAAAAATCAGACAGACTTCAAATTTATATCGGGCTGCTTTTCGCAGAACTGCTGATAACGGTCAGCCGCTTTTATCATGAAAACTGGAACAACAGCAAACAGCTCAATAATGAATTGCAGAAGATGAATGATGTGCTGAATTTTCTTCACGCCAATATTTCCAGTCCGCTTCCCCGGGCGCAGGCTGCCAAAATTTTCGGCAGCAGCGGAAGCAATTTTTCACGCATTTTCACACGCATAATGCAGGAATCATATTCTGATTATCTGGTCAATATGAGATTGCAGCATGCAAAAAACATGCTGACAAACACGAATAAGACACTGTCGGAAATTTCTGCGGAGTGCGGTTTTTGCGACTCCAATTATCTTTGTTTCCGTTTCCGCAAAAAATTCGGTTTATCCCCGCATCAGTTCCGGATGAAAAATAATCCGTTTTTCAGCTGAATACAGATTCCCGGATTCATCCGATCACAGGAATCAATGCAGCTCCCAATACCCCGGATAAAATGATTACCCGGGTTGTCTGCCATTTGAAGCGTTTTATCAGCACAAATGCCGTCAGCATGATCACAATTCCACCGAAAGAAAATCCGGGAAATTCATTCCAATTCGTCCACTGACCTTTCAACAGCGACAACCGCATGAAAATCAGCACGGCATAGACCACCAACGCCGCCGCTCCCAATCTTGCCCCGTACAAAATTCCTTTCATCACCGGGTGTTCACGGTAACGGATGATGAATTTCATCGCTATACCTGCCAGTATCAATGTCGGAAACACCAAACCCAATGTCGCCGCCAGCGATCCCCGGAATCCGCCGGAAATATATCCGGTAAAAGTCGCCGTATTGATCCCGACCGGTCCGGGAGTCAACTGCGATATGGAGATCAGATTGCCGAATCTTTCGGCGGTAAGCATTTTGCCGTCGCCCACAAATTCCGCAGTCAGCAACGGAATAAGCATATAACCGCCACCGAAACAGAGCAGACCGAACTTACAGAAAGTAAGAAACAGCATCAATATATTCATCACTTTTCTGCTCCTTCTGCCTTTTTCATCCGCACGGCACACATTTTACAATAAATGCTTCCGGCAATGATCGCCGCAATTATCACCAGTCCGGGATTTACTCCGTACAACGCAGATGCCAGCAGAATTGCCGCCGTGACCGCTTCAAACGCCCCGGTCAATGTCTGTTTCCCGATCTTCCATGCCGTTGCCAGAATCAAGCCTGTAACGCCGGCTCTGATTCCGGCAAAAACTCCCAGCCAGTATTTATTATCCGGAGAAAGTGACGGAAAAAATATGGCTATAACAAGAATTATGACAAATGAGGGCATGATCGCCCCTGCCAACGCCGCCAATGCTCCGGCAAAACCGGCAACTTTCATGCCGATGGAAACTGCCGCATTCGCCGCAATTATTCCCGGTACAGTCTGGGTCAATGCCACCACATCCAGCAATTCCTCTCTGGTCAGCAGCTTCTTTTTATTGACAAAAGTCTCCTCGATCACCGGCAGCATAGCCAATCCACCGCCCAACACCAATGCAGAGATACGGGCGAAAGTGAAAAAGAGCAGCCACAACTTTTTAAGCATTTGAAAAGACCTTTAACCAATTATTTTATTATTGTCTCAATTTTTGTGAAAAATCTTTACTGCGGTGGCGCATCATGGTCAATCTCGCGCCCGCTGGGCGGGTTGCCTGCTGTCGCGCACGCCTCGTTGGGCGTGCTTGATCGGGAACCACTGTCCTCCAAAGCTTCAGCGACGGAGGATCGTCGCAAAACCCGACATTGTCGCACGCTGCATCCACCGATAGAAAACAAACCGTGATTTGACAGTTGACAAATCGCTGTTTGGGTGATATGTTTCATACATTGAAAATTATGTTTTTTGCAAATTTATATTTCAGCTTC
>JAZSIZ010000062.1:0-6414 GCA_045534015.1 Victivallaceae bacterium
GAAGCTGAAATATAAATTTGCAAAAAACATAATTTTCAATGTATGAAACATATCACCCAAACAGCGATTTGTCAACTGTCAAATCACGGTTTGTTTTCTATCGGTGGATGCAGCGTGCGACAATGTCGGGTTTTGCGACGAGTACGCAGAGGGAGTATACGACTGTATTCGACCTCTGCGGCGCAGGAGCAAGGCGCGAGATTGACCACGATGCACCACCGCAGTAAAGATTTTTCACAAAATTTGAGACAATAATTATAAGTTATGCGGCAGCCTGTTTTTCCTGGGCAGCTTTTTCAATATTGCAGCAGCAGACAGCTGTGCGGGGCAAGGACGATCTCCTGCGGCACCTGAATGGTTTTTCCCTTCCAGAAATCAAGGGCTTTTTCCGGCAGATCGGGCATGTCGAGTTTGTATTCCATGGGGGTGTCGAACCAGTTGACGATCAGAGTTCTGCCGCCTTTGGCAAGTTTCTGCTGCCATTTGGCGGGAAGTTCGGCCAAGAACATATCCAGCGGAATGGCAGCTTCACCGGATTCTGCGGAAACCACTTTTCTTGCCAGATTCAAACCGGCTTCATTGAGTTTGGTCAGATCATCGGATAAGTTGACTGCTCCGCCTGCCATCAGCACGATGGAAAGCAGGATCTCCAATTCGCTTTCCGTGGCAGATGAAAAAGTTTTTTCTGCCAGCGGATGATGTTCCATCTGCGGCTCAACGAAAACCAGTACCGGTTTCAGAGTATCCGGATAAGGGGAGGTTTCAACTCCGCGGCAGAGGGCAAAATCAGGATCGTTTATCCACAGTTTTTTATTCATCCAGAAACGGTATGCTACACTGAGAGTATTGCTTTTTATATTTTTCCAGTCGGAGTGGATGTCGCCGCCGATACGGCTGGCATAAACAAATTTATTTCCGCCCATATATGGATAGTTGCAGCCCATGATGACGGCACGTTCATCCACTCCCTCGTAAATGCTCTGCATCAAAATCCGCATGATCTGACTGCGGGGTATGCTTTTGTCATGGTATTGTCTGGCATCCAGCACTGCGGCGAGAAAGTCCAGCTTGAAGTATTCAAAACCGTCACCGACCAGCCGGTCAAAAAGTTCACGCAGAAACTTTTTACTCTTTTCCACCGTCGGATCGAGAATGAACCCTTTGCGGCGCATGCAGTCAAAGGCGAGAGTCGGCTGACCTCCCTCACTCAAGGCGAGCATGTCATACTCCAGCTGGGCGATGCGGGCGTGCGGTTCAATGCAGACCGGAGCCACCCACAGACCGGGAGTGAATCCGAGTTTGCGGATCTCTTTGGACAATGCTTTCATGCCGGAGGAAAAATAACTGTTGGCGTGCCATTCTCCGTAACAATACTGCCAGCCGTCATCGATGATGATACGTTTGACATGTTTGGATAAAACCGGATCTTTGGCGATGAATTCCGCATTTTTCAGCACCTCATCTTCAGTGATCGTCCAGCGGTAGTAATCCCAGGTGTTCCAGCCGCATTCAGGGGGATCGAATTTGCGCGGTACATCAATATTTTGTTCCGCATAATTTTGCAGCAGCTCAATACCATTGCCGACCTCAAAGGTTACATCCGGAAAAGTGATCTCTGTACCGGAAAAGTGGTGATGTTCGGTGCAAATATCCAGCAAAACACGGTCATTTTTGATTTTACCGGAAACTTTTGCCCAGCCGGTCAGATTCAGCGGATGGCTGATGAGCAGAGTTCTGCCGCCGGTTGTCAGAGTGAATGTGTAGAAGCCGTCAAAACTTTTTTCTTCATCTTCAGCGGCGGTGAAAACTTTGCAGCCGCCCATTTTCATGTTGCCGCAACGGATCTGGTCAAAGTGGATATTTTCACATTCAAGCAAAGAAAAATGCAGATGTGTCACCGCTTCTTTCAGTGATGCTTTGGAGTGGATTACCGTTTTACTGCCGGATTTTTCCACAGACAGGAACCACTTTCCCAACTCATTTTCACAGGAAAAAGTCTGATCATCACCAACTTGCCAGATCAAATCAAATTCTTTGCCGTCGGCAGAGACTTTACTGACCCCGCAAGTCAGATCGGCAATGTCAAAATTCAACAGAGAAAATGGATTATTTTTCATTTGTTCGCCTTATTTTATGTTAAGAAAGGCGCAGGAATTTGATCCTGCGCCGGATTTTTCAGAAATTACAGATTCCAGCTGGCAATGTCATCGTGATCGCAATCATCATCGCCGCAGATCCGGAAATCGGCATTGCATCCGTTGCCATCTTTGCCGTCCGGACCGAAAGAATAAATGGCAAACTTGCCGGAAATAGTTTTGCCGTAGTCTTTATAGACTTTCAAACCTTCATCTTCGGCAGTTACTTTGATGAGAATTTTGTACGGATTGCCCCAGGGATCACGGTAGAGCTGTTCGGTCTGTCCGGTGTAATTCGCAGAAGGATCAAATTCCTGCCGGGGATCAAGATAAGTTTTTTTGCGTTTGTTGACGGCAACCTTTTCCAATGCTCCGTTTTTCGGTGCAGTCAATTCTGTGATAAAAGCATCGTAAGCATTGCCTTCCACAGCGGCGACATTATCACTGTTTGCGGTCACTTCCTGCAATGCTGCTCCGGATGTGTAATATTTACCATCTTTTTTGTCCAGCACTTCGCCGTAATCTGAATCCATCGCTTTGAGAGCCGTCATCATGCTGGAAATATCGCTCTGGGCATCGGTGATCCTGCCGCGCTGACGGGCGATTATGACCACCGGAGTGATGATACCGGCAAGAATGGCAAGAATGGCGATAACGGTAAGCATTTCAACCAGAGTGAAACGGGAAATTCTCTTTTTCATAAACATGTTTCCTTTTGTGTTCAAGTGTAAGTGAATATTGTCCGGCAGATACGATAACGCAAAAAAATGCTTTTTTCAAGGCGGTGGATGGTGATTTTTGCAAAAAACACGAAAAAATCTTTAATTTTTCCTTTTCCGCTCTCCGGAATGTGTAGAATAAGTCAATGACAGTTCCTTCATATTTTCACGGCGGCACAGCCCCGGAGCGGGAAATGTTATATTAAGGGTTAAGGCACTTGAAAAATAATAAAAAAGGTGTATATTAAAGGAACGCGCAATTTCAACCTCCTTATATAATAAGGAACAAAATAAAAAAAGGAGCAACAATGGGCAAGAAGATGCAAACCATTGACGGCAATCATGCCGCGTCGTACGTCGCCTACGCTTTCAGCGAAGTAGCGGCGATCTACCCCATCACCCCGTCCTCAAACATGGCTGAATACGCTGATGCGTGGGCTGCCAAAGGACTGAAAAACATGTTCGGTGAACCGCTTCAGGTCGTCGAAATGCAGTCAGAAGCCGGTGCTGCCGGTGCTGTTCACGGTTCACTTTCCGGCGGTGCGTTGACCACCACCTATACCGCCAGCCAGGGACTGCTGCTGATGATCCCGAATATGTACAAGATCGCCGGTGAAATGCTGCCGACCGTCTTCCATGTGTCTGCCCGTGCGCTTGCCGCCCAGTCACTTTCCATTTTCGGTGACCACTCTGACGTGATGGCTTGCCGTGCCACCGGTTTTGCCATGACCAGTGCCGCCAGCATCCAGGAAACCCACGACCTCGCTCTGGTTGCTCATCTTTCCACTCTGGAAAGCGAGATCCCCTTCGTTGCTTTCTTCGACGGTTTCCGTACCTCTCACGAATATCAGAAAGTCGAATTGCTCGACTATGCCGATATGAAAGAATTGCTCGATATGAAATATGTCGAGCGTTTCCGCGCCCGCGCTCTGCGCCCGGAAGCTCCGTATGCTAAAATGGCTGCCCAGAACCCCGACGTTTACTTCCAGGGTCGCGAAACCACCAACAATCAGTATGCCGCTCTGCCGGGCATCGTCCAGAAATACATGGACAAAGTTGCCGCTGTTACCGGTCGTCCGATGCACCTCTTTGATTATGTCGGTGCTCCGGATGCTGATAAAGTTATCGTTGCCATGGGTTCCGGTTGCGAAACCATTGAAGAAGCCATCAACTATCTGACTGCCGCCAAAGGCATGAAGATCGGTTTGATCAAAGTCCGTTTGTACCGTCCGTTTGACGTGAAAGCTCTGGCTGCGGCACTTCCTGCCTCTGTCAAAAAGATCGCCGTCCTCGACCGCACCAAAGAACCCGGATGTCTGGGCGAACCGCTCTATTTGGATGTCAAAGCCGCTCTGGCTGACCGCAATGATCTGACCATCGTTGGCGGCCGTTACGGTCTGGCGAGCAAAGAGTTTACTCCCTCTATGGTTTACGCCATCTACAAACATCTCGACGGCAAATGCTTCCACAACTTCACCGTCGGTATCAACGATGACGTTTCCAACCTTTCTCTGGATATTGACGAAACCATCGTCACCGAACCTGCCGGCACCACCAGCTGCTGCTTCTGGGGTCTGGGTTCCGATGGTACTGTCGGTTCCAACAAAAACTCTGTGGCGATCATCGGTGACAATACCGACAAATATGTTCAGGCTTACTTCAGCTATGACTCCAAGAAATCCGGCGGTATCACCATCAGCCACCTGCGTTTCGGTGACAAACCGATCACCAGTGAATATCTGATCACCGCTCCGGACTTCGTTGCCTGCCACAATCAGGCATATATCGGCATGTATGACATGATCTCCGGTATCAAAGAAAACGGAACCTTCCTTTTCAACACCAATGCTCCGGCTGACAAGGCTTTCGCCACTCTGACCCGTGAGATGCAGGAAACCATCATCGCCAAGAATGTCAAATTCTATGTGGTCGATGCTCTGAAAGTTGCTCTGGAAGTCGGCAGTCCGAAATACATTTCCACCATCATGCAGACCTGCTTCTTCAAGCTGGCTGGAATCATTCCGGAAGAAAAAGCCATCGGTTACATCAAAGCCGGTATCGAGAAAAAATTCGCCAAAAAAGGTCAGGAAGTTGTCGATCAGAACAAACTTTGCGTTGACAAAGCTCTTGACGGCTTGACCCAGGTTGCGGTTCCCGCCAGCCTTGATGGTGTCGAGTGCTATACTCCGGCAGAGAAATACACCGCTGAAATGGGCGATTTCGCCACCAAACTGATGAAGCCGGTTCTGGCTCAGAAAGGTGACAGTGTTCCGGTTTCCGCCATGAGCTACGATGGTTCCATGCCGACCGGTACTGCCCGCTTTGAAAAACGCGGTGTAGCTCCGAAAGTTCCGCAGTGGGATGCTGCCAAATGTATCCAGTGCAACCAGTGCGTAATGGCTTGTCCGCACGCTGCGATCCGTGCCAAACTGATCAATCCTGCGAACCTCGCCGATGCTCCGGAATCCTTCGCCACCGTCGATGCCAAACCGCCGGTCAAGAAAGAACTCGGACTCAAATTCCGTCTGCAGGTCTTCGTTGATGACTGTCTGGGCTGCGGCGTCTGCGTCGAAACCTGTCCGGTCAAAGATAAAGCTCTGGTCATGGCAAGTGCCGCCGGTGAACGCGCTGCCAATCAGCAGAAAAATGCTGAAGTCTTCATGGCTCTGCCGGATGACGAAATGGGCGGTCTGACCGAAGCCAACGTCAAAGGTCTGGGCTTCAAACTGCCGTATTTTGAATTCAACGGTGCCTGTGCCGGTTGCGGTGAAGCTCCGTATGTCAAGATGGTCAGCCAGCTTTTCGGCCGCCGCATGATCGTTGCCAACGCCACCGGCTGCAGCTCGATCTACTCCGGCAGCTTCCCGAGCCTGCCCTACTGCAAAGACAAAGAAGGCCGTGGTCCGGCATGGGCAAACAGCCTCTTTGAAGACAACGCTGAATACGGTTTCGGTATGCGCGTCGCTGTCGATGCCAACCGCAAACAGCTTTTTGATCTGGTCAAACGCATTCAGGAACTCGGTGTCTGCTGCGACGATATGAAAGCCGCTCTGGACTATGCTGTTGCCAACTGGGACAACACCAGCGAAGATGCCATTGCCAACCAGAACAAGATCGGCAAACTCCTTCCGATCGCCGTTGAGAAATCTGAAGGCGAAAAGAAAGAGATCTACGCCAAAATGCTGGAACTCAAAGATTACTTCGTCGATAAATCCGTCTGGATCCTCGGCGGTGACGGCTGGGCTTATGACATCGGTTACAGCGGTCTGGATCACGTCGTTGCCCAGAACCGCAACGTCAACATCCTCGTGCTGGATACCGAAGTCTACTCCAACACCGGTGGTCAGGCTTCCAAATCCACCCCGATCGGTGCGGAGCTCTCTTTGCCGCCAGCGGTATGCGCATGACCAAGAAGAACCCCGGTCTGATGTGCATGAGCTATGGCAATGTTTACGTTGCCAGCATCTCCATGGGTGCCAACCGTCAGCAGGCTCTGACCGCCATCCGTGAAGCTGAAGCTCACAACGGTCCGTCCATCATCATCGCCTATGCTCCCTGTA
>JAZSIZ010000110.1:0-4793 GCA_045534015.1 Victivallaceae bacterium
ACCGATATTGCAAGCATTTTACAGCTTGGAAACAATTTCTGACCTTGCTCTTTGCTCAAATTTCCGGTAAGGATTCTTTGCGGGACATTGAAAACGCTTTGCTTGCCAACCACAAACGTCTTTATCACCTCGGTATGGAAGACGTGGCAAAATCCACGCTTTCCGAAGCAATGAACCGCCGTAATCCGGAAATATTCAAAGCATTGTTTGAAGAACTCCTTGATCGCGTTATGGCATACGCTCCAAAACATAAATTCAAGTCACTGCTTTTTTAAAGGCTGCGCGGGGTTTATATTATGCTGATGCCGCGATCAATAAAACTGCTGCCGCCAGGATCACGACAATTATGACCCCGATGAAAACTTTTTTTGACCGGGATATTTGTGAACTTAATATATTCTGCGCCTGCAGCAGATATTCCCGCGCTTCAGTGAAATTATTCTGTTGAAATGCCTGATAGGATTTTTCCAGACATTTGTAATATCCTTTGCTGACCAGCATATATTCTGTGCATGCTTTGGACGATAAGAGGCGATTGAATTTGATTTTTGATTCCATTTCTTTGCAAATGCGATCTTTAAGAATCAAATATTCTTCCGCATCAGGATTGTTTGCCGGTTTAATATCATGCTGATCGCAAATCATGTTTTTTGAACCGCATTCGGTGCAGAATTTGACTGGATCGTCAAACTCTTTTCGGCATTTTGTGCAAATAAACATAAATTTTTCCTTTCTTATGTCAGGTATGCCGTTACCGGAAAAAATAAAATCCATCCGTTGGTGTCGGCTCAAGCCGACCCGATCTCCTGATAGCGGATATTTCTTCGCCTGGTCACGGACATACACCTGAATTGCCGTTTCTCAAAAGTTTCGCTTTTTTTGAAACGCTCTGTTCCCGATAAGGGTAGGTGATGCGGAGGAATCCCCGTCTATTCAGCAGTAAAACCTGATACAATAATCCCGATAGCGGGTAAAAAAATCAGCAGCAGCAGCAATCCGAAGGAATTCCGCTTTACGGCTTTTATTATATGTGTTATCCAAAGTATTATGAATGCGATACTTGCGCCAATAATCAAAGAAGCGATATTTCCCAGGATGCCAGCCAATATTCCTGCACATATAAAGAAAAGGTAACAGACGGCGATCCCTCCTTCCAGGATATTCAATTTTTTTCCGGTTTGATCATTGTATGCCGGCTGCGGTTTTGCCGCAGTTGGAGACATTATGCCGGGAAAAAACTCTCTGTTGGGATCATTGCCGGCTGTTTGGCTGTGCCGGGCTGGTTCATTTACAATTTTTGCGCCGCACTCCGGACAGAACTTGACCTGCTCCGCATATTCTTTTCTGCATCCAGTACAAGCGAACATTTTTTCTCCTTATTTTTTCGCTAGTTAATGCCACTACTGTCCGGTAAAAATTTCCGGATTTGATTGAAAATTTCGGGATCGGTTATATATTAAAAACGCCTAAATCTTTAAAAATCCCGAACAATGTATTACAATAGCATATATTCTCAACTTTTCAACTTCATACCCCGATGTCGTTTTGAAAAAAATCGTAAAAAAGTCAGGCGGAGACCGATATTGCAAGCATTTCACCGCATGGAAACAATTTCCGACTTTGCTCTTTGCTCAAATTTCCGGCAAGGATTCTTTGCGGGACATTGAAAACGCTTTGCTTGCCAACCACAAACGTCTTTATCACCTCGGTATGGAAGCCGTGGCGAAATCAACGCTTTCCGAAACAATGAACCGCCGAAATCCGGAAATATTCAAAGCATTGTTTGAAGAACTCCTTGATCGCGTTATGGCATATGCACCGAAACATAAATTCAAGTTCAAAAATCCGCTGTATGCCATCGACAGTACCACGATAGACCTGTGTCTTTCCCGTTACAACTAGGCTTGTTATCGCAAGCATAAAGGCGCAATCAAACTGCACACAGAGCTTGATTTATCCGGCAATTTACCATGTTTTCTGCTGATGAGCAACGGTGGCAGATTGAACTATTTTTCAAATGGATCAAGCAGAATTTGAAGATCAAAAGCTTTCTCGGGACAAGCGAAAATGCTGTAATGTCTCAAATCTGGGTGGCAATGATTCATTATCTGCTGATTGCCTATCTCAAATTTCTGCATGGATTCAAATTTGGGATGACGGAGCTGACAAATCGTATTCGCGCTACACTTATGCAGAACCAATCCTTGTTGGAGGTTCTGTCGCTTGATCGAAAAATCCTTGAAAGGCCGCCGAACTGGAATTTGCCAGTCCGAGAGGAACTTTTCAGCCCCTTACTGCTCTGAAATTTTTACCGGACAGCAGTGATAATTTTTCCAAACTGAAATTCCACTGTTGAGCATATACTATACCGCAAGAAACCGATAAACGCAGACTGCTGTAAAAAAAAGAAGTGCTGCACACCTGTTACGGCGTTGCAACACTTCCTGAAACTTTTAACTTTTCAGTAATCAGAAAAGATTACTTGTCAAAAGCGTGGCCGGCACTGCCCAGAACTTCGCGGTTCTTGCGCATATACAGCTCTTTGAGAGAGGTACGGGCAGGACCGAGATATTTGCGGGGGTCGAATTCGGCGGGTTTTTCGTTGAAGACCTTGCGGATGGCAGCGGTCATCGCCAGACGGCCGTCGGAGTCGATGTTGATTTTGCAGACAGCACTCTTGGCAGCTTCACGGAGCTGATCTTCGCCGATACCGATGGCATCTTTGAGCTGACCGCCGTTTTCGTTGATGATTTTGACCAGATCCTGCGGCACGCTGGAAGAACCATGCAGCACGATGGGGAATCCGGGGATGCGTTTTTCGATTTCAGCGAGGATGTCCAGACGGATTTTCGGATTGTCGCCCGGCTTGAATTTGTAAGCACCGTGGCTGGTACCGATGGCGATGGCAAGTGAATCCACGCCGGTACGTTTGACGAAGTCTTCGACCTCTTCCGGACGGGTGTAGGTGTGGGTTTCAGCTTTCACATCATCTTCAACACCGGCGAGAACACCGAGTTCGCCCTCAACGGTGACATCATGCTTGTGGGCATATTCCACAACTTTTTTGGTCACTTCGATGTTTTCTTCATAGGAAAGATGGCTGCCGTCGATCATCACGCTGGAAAAACCATAGTCGATACAGCTTTTGCAGGTTTCAAAATCCGGACCGTGGTCGAGGTGCAGAACGATCGGAATAGCTTTGCCGTTGTTGATCTCTTTGGCGTATTCGACCGCACCCTGGGCCATGTAGCGCAGCAGAGTCTGGTTGGCGTATTCACGGGCACCTTTGGAAACCTGAAGAATCAGCGGAGATTCGGTTTCGACACATGCCTGGACGATAGCCTGGAGCTGTTCCATGTTGTTGAAGTTGTAGGCGGGGATGGCGTATCCGCCTTTGACCGCTTTGGCGAAAAGCTCACGCGTATTCACCAGACCGAGAGTTTTGTAATCGACCATTTTCTTTTCTCCTTGAATTTTAATGGTGTGTTACCGATAGTGACATGCCAATAATATAATACCAACGGCTGTTTTTTTCAAGCGTAAAAATTTGTTTTAATCCCATTAGCAGTGTATATTATAGAGTAAAAATCATTAACGACAGGAATTTCATCTATGTTTTATTCGCACCGGATCGCTGAAAAAATCCGCCATCACGAATGTAATGCCGCCGGAAATATGAAACTTAACAACCTGCTCGACCGGCTCCAGAATGCCGCCGCCGAACATGCCGCAATACTCAATGTCGGCATGGATGAAATGGCGGAAATGCAGCTCATCTGGGTATTGAGCCGCTTGAAACTCAATCTTTCCAAACCTCTGCCGCTGGGGGAAATTCTGGAAGTGACCACCTTTCCCGCCGGAATCCAGCGGATCTTCGCCCACCGCTGTTACGATCTGCGCATTGATAATGAACGCATCGGCTGTGCCGGAAGCTTCTGGCTGCCGGTCAATGCTGCTGCCAACCGCCCGGTGAATGTGAAAAAAGTTCTGCCGCCGGAGATCAAAGATCTGCCGGATGTGGAAAAATTTTTCCCGGATATGGATAAACTTGATACCGCTCCGGGAGAAATTTGCCGTTCATATAAAGTCGGAGCAGGAGATATCGATCTGAACCGCCACTTGAATAATGCCGTTTACGCCAGATGGATAAGTGATTCTCTGGGCGAAAAACTGGGAACTTTTGACTTTGCAGTGAAAGAATTGCAGATCAATTTCCTTTCTGCCGGACAATTCGGTGAAGAGATATTCCTCCGTGCCGATGCCGGAAAAAACGGCTCTTTCTCCGTTTCCGGGGAAAAAGCCGATGGTACAGCAATGTTTCAAGCCAATGGCGAACTTTTCGCCTGATTTTTACTGCTGATTGTTGGCAAAATATTCCAGCAGTTCCGGTTCCAGTTCCGGCACATCCTGCGGGATATTGCCGTTGCGCATGGAGTAGTGTCCCAGAACTCCCACCGCCACTGCATCACGGGCGGCAACCGGATTGGCATTGGTCTTTGCGCCGTTGGCGATGAAGTCGAGAAAGTTGTCGATGATCGGCCCATCCGCTCCGCCGTGTCCGCCGGAAACCGGTTTGAGATTGTAAACAATATCCGGAGTGGCACGCGGGCCGCGGCGAGTCCACACCTGAACCTGACAATTGTCATGATCACCGATATTTTCCACCCTGCCTTTCGTACCGATAAAGGTGTAGTTGCGTTCAGCATCCGGTGAGTAATGGCACTGCATATAGGTTGCCTGCGCGCCGTTGGCAAGCTGCATCATCACCATATTGTGATCTTCCACATCGATCA
>JAZSIZ010000015.1:0-49158 GCA_045534015.1 Victivallaceae bacterium
GACCCACATCTTCCCTAATCTTACCATATACAATTTGACGGCGAAATTTGGGAGCAAATACTAAATGGTACTTGCATTTCCAACGAGTGTGTGATAAATTATTAGTCGTATCTTTTGTCATTTTTACACCTTTGTTATTACATTAAGTTCGACTGGCAGGTCTGAACATAGTGTAGTAGCAAAGGTGAACTTTTGCAAACTATTTCTAAAGATTTTTTCGGTGCTCACCGGCAAAGCCGGTGGTTTTATTGACCTGAAGGTGTATAATCATTATCCCTGCCGATCTTATTTGACCGGCAGGGATTTTTTATATAGGAAAAACTTCAAACCGGGGGCTGTCCTGAACTGTGCTTTTTTCACCGATCTTCAGCGGTTGATATCGACGTTGTAGAATTTTTCCGGATTTTTGCGGAAATCTCCGGGAGTGATCCCGGTTAGTTCATGGAATTTCGTTGAAAAGTAATTCCCGCCGTTGAAACCGCACTGAAAAGCAATTTCGGAAATATTCAGCTGACTGTAGAGCAATAGATCCCTCGCTTTTGCCAGACGCATCTGGAGTACATATTCAACCGGGGTACAGCCGGCATACCGGGCAAAAAAGCGGTAAAGATTACGAACTGAACAGTTGGCTTTCAAGGCAATATCCTTTATCTGTATTTTTTCAGTATAACGCTCATGTACATATTTTACTGCCTTTGAAAAGTTCTCATTATCGGCATCATCCTCATCCGCAGAATTGGTGTTGCGGCACAGAAGAAGCAATAACCGCATAAAATCCACCATCAGAGAAAATACATGACCGCAGCTGCGTGATTGCGACTCGATGATCATATTATCCAGTATTTTTCTGTATTCCGGCAATTCATCTTCCTGTATATGCAATATCGGTTCCGCCGAAAACTCCCTTTTACTCTTTTGCCCGGACTCAGAAAAGATTTTCTTGAAAAGAGTACATTGATGGATATCCAGTTTCGGCATGATTATGCGGCTTGGATCATACAATACGTTAAAAAGTTCCAACGATTTATTGTCATGATCATAAGCGTGTACTGTTCCGGGATGCAGCAGCAGCACATCACCTGCCCTTACCGGTGAACTGCAATCATCACAGATATGGATAGCATCACCTTTCAGAATGAATACCAATTCCGAAAAAGCATGCTTATGCCAGTGTCTGACCGGATGTTTTCCATCGCTGAAATGGTTCACTGCGACCGGGAGCAGACGGAAATTATCCATGTAAGAAAAACAGGGTATCTTGATCATAAAAGCACCTTTTCTGAATAATACACAGAATCCAACCGGAAATTTATCCCGCAGACAAAAACAGGCAAAAACCAACTTTGCAACCGGAATCCTCCTCTGTTTTCTCTTTACAAATGATAAGATAGCACCGGAATTTTCTTTTGCAACAATTTTGGCAAGATAATGAAGATAATTGTTATAAAAATAGAGGTGATACAAAAGTTTTTGTTGTATATTATAGGGTATTGAAGCAATGATGACATTTCCCGAAGTCAGGAAAGTAAAGAATCTGACAAAGTTTTCCGGGGGATCCATGCAAAATTCAGGAGTGTTTTATGTCCCGATGGATGCGGCCGCAGGCCGGAGAGGATTGCCAGCTGGCGATCATGCGGAACGAAATAGAATGTTCCGCTGAAACAATATTCAAGTTCCGTTACAGTGCAGACCGTTTCTGTTCAATATTCATCGACGGGATCACGGTTGCGCACGGTCCTGAACTCGGATGCCCGGATCGCTGGTATTTTCAGGATGTAGAATATCCTCTTTCTGCCGGGAAACATATTATCGATGCAAGAGTATGTATGTTTTCCACGGATCTTGCTCCGTTCCGCACGCTCAGCATCGCTCCGGGATTTTACTTTGAGAATCTTTCCGGAGTAATTGTCGGCAAATGGAAGTATGCGCCGCTTACCGGCGAATTCCAGCGTTCAGCGTGGGATTGGGGTGGAGCCCCGAAAGTTTCGGCAACTCTTCCGGAAGTTACGGAAAATACCCAATGGCATGAGGTGGAATATTTTGAGGATAATAGAATCCTGCACGCTCCCGATCTCCCGTCATCTCTTCAAAGAGAAATAACGGAATTTTCCCGCGATGATGCCGCCGGAAAAACCACGGTCATTTTTGATGATTATGAGTGCTTCATCGGCACTTACCGTTTCCGCGGCAAAGGTAAGGTAAAAATAAGCCATGCGGAAACCCCTTATCTGGATGATACATGCTATATGTACTATCTGAAGGGAAACAAGGGCGAGCGCAACGGTTCTGTCTTTCACTGCGATCCGAATATTTTTGAGATCGATGGTGAAGCTGAATGGAGCGATTACACCTGGATAAGCGGCAGATATCTTATTATCGAATATGATGAGGATGTGGAACTCGTTTCGCTCTCTTTGCGCCGGTGGGGATATCCCATGACCATGCCCGCTTTCCCGGAAGCAGATGGAAAATATCTGGAACTGCTGAAAAAATCTTTTACAACTCTGCGTAATTGTTCCCATGACATCTATCTGGATTGCCCCTATTTTGACCAGATGATGTATTCCGGAGACACTCTTGCTGAAATAGCCGCAACTCTGGCAGTGGCTCCGGAGTGCAGACTTCCGGAAAAAACTCTCCGCTTTTTTGCGATGTCGCAGAATCCGGATGGTTCCATCGTCGCGCGTTATCCGTGCAAAGATCCGGAACTTAACGGCGGAATCCCATCATATACAGCATATTATTTGATTTCATTCGCCTGTTTCAGCTGCTGGAAAAAAGATTCTCCGCTGATAAAGGAATTATGGCAGAATGTTGCGAAAGCCGCAGAATATATCATCAGTGGCATTGACAGTGACGGTCTGTGGAAACCGGGCCGATGGATGCTTCTGGATTGGGTACACTCCTGGCATAATGGTATTCCCGCCGGAGGAAGCCAATTTAATTCCGGAATGAATCTTTTGGCAGCTCTGGCTCTGAAAAAGGTTGCTGCAACCGGGCGGTACTCCGGTTATATCAAAGAGGCGGAACGCTGGGAGAAATATTCTGAAAAGTTGCTCTCTGCTGCCTATGAACATTTTTTCAATCCGAATCGCGGTTTATTTGCCAACGACATTGAGAAAAAATATTATGCTGAACACAGTCAGGTGCTGGCATTGCTGCTGAAAAGGGATGAAAGGATAATCCACGCCCTGCATTGTGAAACTCTGGCAGGATGCGGTTCTTTTTTCAGCTTCTTCTACCTTGAGGCGTGTTTTGAACAGAATCTTCCGGAGCTTTTCCGCCGCAAAATAGATGAATGGATAAATATTGCATCACACGGCTTGAAAACTCTTCCGGAAGAGTTCGGGAATCCACGTTCCGATTGCCATGGTTGGGGAACGCATCTGCTCTATCATCACTTCGCTTCGGTGATGGGGATGCGTCCGGAAGTTCCGGGAGAAAAAAATTTTTCCGCACCGGAAACTTGACATAGGAACGTTTTAACTCCATGTGACTTTAATGAATTTTATAAAGGAGACTGGTTATATGAAAATAAAAAATCTTATATTTTTACTGCTCTTTGCCATTGCAGGAAATATTTTTACAGTTTCCGGGGCAGTAAGTGTTTCAGGACGCGGATATACTGCCACTGCTGTTATCACCGGTAACGGCAGTAACCGTGGAGTAGTTTTGCAGAAAGGCAAAATTTTCAAGCTGGAATCATCCGGCAAACTTTACACATTTTATGTTTTTGACAACAAAGGTAATTGTGCCATTAAACTGGAAAGCGATATTCCCGCAGGCAAACACGCCGTGGCTATTCAGTTTGAAAGAGTTCATGAACAGGCACAAGGACAGGATGGCTACCGTGCAATTTTGAATATCAATGGCAAAAGGACTGCTGATTATGAGCGTACCCCCCTTGCCCTGCCGTCGGCGGCATCTGATTTGACCATTGGAAAAAACTTCAAAGGAAAAGTTTCTGCGGTAAAAGAACACTCCCGGCTGATGACCGATGGTGAAATCCGTCAGGCATGCGGAATCAATCCCTCTGACCTGTGGCAAAAATCTGTTTCTGATCAATATCTGGAAAATTCAGAATTGATAATGGGGATCAAAAGCGGTTCCGGTACAGGCAATCCTCTGCTTGGCGTTTACGATAAAAAAGCCGGTCAACTGCTGATCCCTGCCGGAGGTATCGATTGGGAACTGCAATATCGCGACAGTAACGGGATCTTCCGGTATATCAACTCTTCAGCATTCAAATATTCTCCGGTGAAAATCACTTCAGAAGGCAGCAGGCATACCGTTGATATAGTTTGGCATAATGATATGTTTCAGGTAAAAAACAGCTGGAAAATGGAAAACGGCAGAATTGAATCCGCCATGTCGGTAAAAATTCTCAAAAACGGCACGATATTGGAAAAGATCTCGTTCCCGGCGTTGAGAGTAAAAAAACTTGCCAGTAAAAACTTTGCACTTATTCCGAAATTTTCCGGTATCGTTGTTCCTGATCCGACAGTCAATATGTTTTACCGGGCTCCATATCCCGGCGGCAATGCGTCAATGCAGCTGACCGCACTTTACAATGACCTCGGCACCGGCGTGTATCTTTCAAGAGAAGATGCCTCCGGTTCAGTCAAAGAGCTTGCTTTTTCCGGCGGCGGAGGTTTTTATGATGCCGTATGGAGCGTTGCTGTCCCCCGCGGGATCAATGAGATCACGCTTCCGGGAAAAGGAGCTGTTGAGCGTTATAACGGCAGCTGGTTCGAAGCTGGTCAGATCTATAAAAAGTTTGTCCGCACTGCACCATGGTGGATCGATGAAATACCGCGTAAAGATACTCCTGAATGGTTTATGAATATGCCGTTGTGGCTGGTTGGATTTGATATCAACTCCATCGGAACTGTCAGTGCACTTGAAAATATGAAGAACTTTTATGAAGTTCCTTTCGCATTGGAAACCGGTTTGCTGTGCAATTTGAAAGGCAAATGGAGATTCGGACCTGATTTCAAGTACAAAGACGGCTTTTTGAATCATCTGGATAAGATACATGCGCTCGGTATTCCGGTTGGTCCTTATTACAACTCCCGGCTCTGCTATGCCGGTGAGAGTGCTGAAATTGAAAACAACTATTCAACCACCGGTAAACTTTATGCAGTAAAAGATGAAGCAGGCAGAGAAAGACAGGAAAATTACGGCAGAATAGGTATGCATTCGGTAATGTGCCCAGCCTGCAGCAAGTGGCAGAAACAACTGTATGACAATGTCGAGCGTCTTGCCGCCGGCAAGGTCAAATTCATCTATCACGATCAGCTGCCCTGCGGCCGCGGTTTCCCATGTTTTGATTCCTCCCATGATCATCTGGTCAATGATCCTGAAGGATGGCTGAAAAAAGGTCACTGGATCACCTATAACAGAATAATGACCGAACTGCGGAAAAAATATCCCGAATTGGCGCACACCGGGGAAGATGCTTCTGAAACTTATCTGCGCTGTCTGGATGGATTTATGTGCTGGAGATTCGGTATGCCCGGACACGTGCCTTTATTCCAGTCGATCTATGCTCCGCGTATCCAGTTTGTCGGTCGCGGCGGGGACTCGCATTCGGTCAGCGGTACTTATGAATCGTTCTTCCCGAAATTCGGTGAACAGCTGGTTTTCAACGAACAGATCGGATGGCTGTCGGTTCAGGATGTTCCTTACCCCTCGCCCCGGAGAAACTATATCAAAAAACTGGCACATCTGCGTATGGCGGCAGTAAATTTTCTCAACAGTTCAGAAATGCTCGCTCCGCTCAAATTCCGTACTGCCCCTGCAACTCTTTCCTGCCGCTGGGGAGTTGCGGCACTGGAAGATGTCACTACCGATAAGATCCTGCACGCCGTATGGCAGCATACCGACGGCAGAAAAATGATAATTTTCCTCAATACTGTCGATGAAAAACAGAGTGTTGAACCGTTGATCGCATTTGGTTTCAAAAATGTAACTATCCTGCGGGAAAATGGCAGCACTGTGGAGCGTCTCTCCGGAAAATCTCCTGAAAAGGTCGAGCTGCTTCCATATGGTGTGGAATTCTGGATATTTGATACAGCTGAAAAAGACAAAGATGTCGATTCTCTTGCTTCGATGCTGAAAAAAACTTCCGGAATCATGCAGGGCAGCCGCGGTCCTCTGATCCAGCAGCGTCAGGATTTTACCAAATGCGAAATGCGTGACGCTGTTAAGGAACCGATGTATGCCCGATATGCTCAATGGATGCTGTTTGCCTACCGGGCAACCGGCAAAGGATTGAACCACGATCCGGGCAGTCGTTACAAGCCGTTGACCTACAACTGGATCGCAGCGCAGGATGGCGCAGTTATCAGTTACGGTCTGCCTTTCATCGGTAAGCATCCTGATTATCTGGAAATTGAATTGGCAACCGATCAGAAAGGTGTAACGGTACAGTTTTGCGATATCGGTCATGACCGTACAGATACTGTTATTGCAGAAATAAAACCAACGCCGGGCAAATGGTTTGAATTCAAAAAATACCGGGTAAAATGGCGCAATACATATGAGCGCCCGCAAATTGTGATCAGAGTAAAAGGCGGCTCCTGCAATATCGGTGCATGGCAGTCGTTTGATAAAAAAATAACCGTAAACCAATAATCGGAAAGGAATGTAAAAAATGGAAAACAGAAAACATTGTCAAAAGGGATCCGTCCCTGTCGTAAAAAGAGCAGAACACAATTTTACTCTTATCGAACTGCTGGTAGTTATCGCGATCATCGCCATTCTGGCGGCGATACTGCTCCCAGCCCTCAACGCTGCCCGTGAACGGGGAATGAGTGCCAGCTGTGTCAATAACATGAAACAGACGATGATGGGAACACTGGCTTATGCTTCAGATCATAATGATTCTGTCATTCTGAAAAGTCAGGATGGTCATAATACGATTCTCTGGAATGTACCTTTCAACCGTTCCCCCTATCAGATCGCAAATTACAAAAACAGCTATTATACTGCTGAAACAGTCCGTTGCCCGCGGGTGCAGAAGCCCGTCGCAGAAGTAAAAGCAGATGGCGGAAGCGTCAATCATGACCAGAATAAAGCATATTATGCTGTTGCTTATCAAATCGCCAAGAGTAAGCTGCCTTCCCGTGATCAGAGCGGATATACCGCCGATGGTTGTGCGGCTACGATCAGCGGCGGCGGTGTTGCTCTGGATCTGAAAAAAGTCAGGAGTGCTTCATCGACATTTGTTTTCGGTGAATCATACCGTCCTGGAAATGGTGATTTTCATTACTGGGGAGGCTTTGACGGTACTGTAAACTTGTGGTATCTTGCTCACAATGACCGCATGACCAATGGTTGGGTAGACGGTCACGTTTCCCAGGAATCTCTCAGCTATTACAGCGCACTCAAAGGAGAAGGTGTGCTGGACAGCAATGCCAAGAGCATGTTCAATTCCTCTCTCGCAGTTGTAAGCCTCTGACAGTCTGCAGAAGAACTTCTGCAATGAATAAAATTTTCACGTTTCATATCTGCCGCATTGGTCTTTGATGGCCAATGCGGATAAAATGTTTTTCAGCATTATATCTGATGAAAAAATTGAAATGTCTGAAATTCCCCATCCGCTGATAAAAAAATGAAAGTTCATTATATTCATGGATCAGGTCAGTAAATACATCAAAGATCATTGGGATGATACTACACGTTTCAATCCCGAGGACAGCGGCAACCTTATCGGCTTGCCGGAAAAATATAATGTTCCATGTTTGAGAGGTTCTTTTCAGGAACTTTACTACTGGGACACCTATTTCACCTGCCGCGGTCTGGCATTGCAGGGCCGCAAGGAACTTGTACGCAGCAACATAAAGAATTTTTTCTTTGAATTGAAACGATTCGGTTTCATTCCCAATGGCAGCCGGACATTTTATTTGAACCGTTCTCAACCGCCCTTTCTCGGAGCTTTGATCGAATTGATGCTTGAACTTTATCCGGAAGATATGGAATTCCGCGTAGAGGCATTTGATGCATTGAAGCAGGAAATATCTTTCTGGGACAGCCGCAGACTGGATATGGAAACCGGCCTTTATCATTACGGAAGCGATCCATCGGAAGCGGTGATCGAAGAATTTTTTCAGGTAGCAGTAATACGACGCAGAATTTCTCCGCAGATACATGATGAAAAACTCCGGCGTAAAATTTCTCTGGCAACTCTTGCAGAAGCTGAATCCGGCTGGGACTTCACGCCCCGTTTTGAGGGAAATTGCCAGGATCATGCTGCGATCGACCTCAACTCTCTGATTTTTCTCTCACTCAATGTGATGGCAAAACTGGCTCCGGATGTAAGATCCAATGCGGCGATCTGGCAGAACAAAGCTGAAAAACTGCGCTCCGCAATAAGAAAATACTGCCGCCGGGATGATGGTGTTTTTCTGGACTTCAACTTGTGTAAAAAACGCTTGAGCAAAGTTTTGAGTGCCGCTTCATTATATCCGCTCTGGACAGGTCTGGCAGATGAAGCAGAAGCTGCCGCCGCAAGAAATATATGTTGCGCAGAGCTGGAATATCCTTTCGGCATCTCTGCAACGGTAAAATTACCTGTTTCCAACAGTCAGCAATGGGAATATCCCAATGCGTGGCCCTGTATGCAGTTGATCTCTTTTGAAGCATTGGCACGTTACGGATATATGGATGACGCAGCAAGAATTGCACAGAAATATGTGGATATCGTTATGAAAAATTTTATTGCCAGCGGCGATTTGTGGGAAAAATATAATGCGGTTGACGGTTCGGTAAAAACTGCAGAAGAATATAAAACTCCGGCGATGATGGGGTGGAGTGCCGGAACTTATCTGGCGGCAAAAGATTTTCTCCGGATGAAGTAAAGTTCATTTCCCGTATTTCATATAACGATCTGATCATGACCGCAAAACTGCGTGTGCTGTAACGCGCCGGGATTTTCCTGCAGCCATTCTGCCGGAATTCAGTTCCCGGAGATCAACTCTGTAAAATATTGTTATTTTTATTTTCATTATCCAAAAAAGAGTGTCATCTATGAAAAATACAACCATCATCCGCAAACTCGGAACCATTGACTGCGATATTGTTGAAGCCAATCCGGTCGTCTGGCAGGGACGCCTGCTCCGTTTTGAATATATCAGAGCGAGAAATGATAAAAAAGGTTATTACGCCAATCGTACCGGCAATTCATATTTCCGCTTTGTCGATCAGCAAAGTGGAGAAATCCTTCCCTCATTCGGTCACGGTCTGCACATGGGCAATGCCTTTGTATGGGAAAAACGTATGATCGTTACGGCGGTGGAAGATTGGGGGAAAAGCCGTTTTTATCAGCTGGAATCTGACGATCTTGTAAACTGGAGCATTCCGCGGGTGATTTTGGAAAATCCCTCATGGCAAGGTTACAATACTACATTGTGCCGTGCCGATGATTGCTTTATTCTCGCATTTGAGCTGGGGGCTCCGGCAGAATTGGTCAAAGTTCCTTTTACGATGTTTTTCGCCCGCTCTTTTGATTTGAAAACATGGGAAGTGATTCCGGATGCCGTTTTCGGGCAGGATATTTATACCGGCGGGCCCATGCTCCGGTATTTTGACGGCTTTTTCTACTTCTTCTATCTTGACGGCTCATACGAAAAAGGATTCAATACCTGTGTAGCGCGTTCAACAGATTTGAAGAACTGGCAATGGAGCAGCAAAAATCCGGTTCTGCCATACAATGCTGATGATTATAAACTGCTTGAAACATTTACTCCGTCTCTGAAAAAATATATTGCCGGAGCAGAAAATATCAACGCTTCCGATCTTGATATGTGTGAATTTGATGGTGTGCTTGAAATGGTTTACAGCTGGGGAAATCAGCGCGGCGCAGAGTTTCTTGCCAGAGCGCAGGCAGATATGACAGAAAAAGATTTTTGCGAATATTTTTTCAAATAAGAACTTTTTGTCATTGTCTTGATTTTTTGGAACAAAGCTTACCTTTCGCCCCCTTGTTACATAAGGAATGGCAATCCGGGAAATTTGAAGTTGGTACGCTCATCTTCACTGTAAAAAACTTTCATCAGGAAAAGTCCTTTCCCCGGTGCAGTTTCCGGAGCTTGCGTCCGGTCTCTGGCTTCCAGAATCCGTGTCACATCATCCGGAGTTGCCACCCCTGCCCCAACCGCTTCGATCATACCCATCAAACAACGGATCATCTTATACAGAAAACCGTTGCCCACAAAAGTAATACAGCAGAATTGACCTATCTCATTCACTTCAATACGGTAGATCGTGCGGACTGCATCCTCGATTTCCCGTCTTTCGACCACGAAACTGGAATAATCGTGCGTTCCGACCAGTCTTTCCGCCGCCAGTCTGATACGCTCGACATCCATTTTGCGCCACGGATGCCAGGCATAGCGACCGACAAAGGGGGAATCTTCACCCAGATTCAAAACATAGGTATACGCTTTGCCGAATGTATCGTATCTGGCATGAAACTCCAGCGGAACCTCTTTGATCGTGTGGATTTTTATATCCGGCGGCAACCGGCGGTTCAATGCTTTGAAAAGCCTTTCTATCGTGATCGCAGGCTGTTCCGGAACCAGAAAACTCGCCGCAAAATTCTGTGCATGCACTCCCGCATCCGTCCGGCTGCTGCCGATCAGGTGGATCGGCTGTTTATCGTACATCTTGGTCAGATGCTCCTGTATCACCTGCTGAACAGCCAGACAATGGGGCTGGATCTGCCAGCCGCTGTAATTGCCGCCGTCAAATGCGATCTCCATCAAATACCGTTTCACCGGAATATAGGGGGTCGGTTCAATGCCCATGGATATTACCTTTTCAATTTGAGCGTACAGATGCTTTCCACGGTTTCCATGAAACTCACAGTCGGCACTCCGGCAAATTCATCGCTTTCTTCATGGGTGTTGTCGGTGCGGAAATACATATCCTCTTCCCCCTCGAACATTTCCACCTTTTTCCATTCGCCACTTGCACCGCTTGCCGCAGTTGACAACGCAAAAACACCCTCATCCGGGAAATTCTGCACCAGATCATCTTTGGAAATTATATCCATCACCGCTTCGCCTTCATCGGCAAAGTAAACCTGAATCCTTTCCACCACCCCGTCTTTGATGTCTGCCCCGGTGATCAACACCGAACCATTTTCCAGCAACTCTTTTGCCTTTTCCGGCAACTGTGATTTTTTCATTTTTTATATCCTTCACAAAATATTTTCTGCAATATCATTCCAATACAACAAACCTTCAGCGGTTAGTTTAATCTCACTGCCGCTGATTTGCAAGCATCCCGGAAATTTTTCCGCCGTTTTTGACGCAATTTCCAAACGCTTTGACCAATCATCCGCATGTGGAACTGCCGCCCACAAATTTTTATTCCAGCCGGCAACCGTGCGCAGATTCACCGCAAAAATCTCATTCAGCCGCTCTGGCAACGGAATATGGTCGGTTTCCGGCGGAACTCCATTGAGCCACTCCGTCAGAGATTCCACTCCGATGTGGCGATCTACTCCATCAAAATCTGCCGCCGCTGCTCCATAACCGCGCAGCAAACCACCGCGCCATACATTCAGATTATGACGGCATTCGCCACCACCTGCCGCATAATTGGATATTTCATAGCGGTAAATACCATACTTACCTAAAATTTCTCCGGCACGCTCGTACATCGTTCTTTCACGTTCATCATCGACGGCAAACGTTTTCCCAAGAATCGCCGATCTTTCCGGGGTAAGCGAATAACAGGAAACATGATCCACCCCCAATGCCCCAACTGTATGCAGATCTTTTTCCCATGATACCATATTTTCATCGGGCAGAGAGTAAATCAAATCACAATTCCAATGGGGAAACTGCGCTGCTTTGATCAATTCCAAAGCTCTTTCCAGAGCAGTTTGAGAACATTTCCTGCCGATTTTTTCCCGCAATACCGGATCAAAACTTTGCACCCCCAAACTTATTCGGGTGAAAAATGTCCGCAATAAAGCGACCTTCTCTTCCGTTAATGTCTCCGGATTGGCTTCGATGGAAATTTCTGCTCCCGGCAGAAAAACGAACTTACTTTTCAGCAAGGCAAGCAACTTTTCCAACTGCGGCGCACTTAAATAAGTCGGAGTACCGCCCCCGATATAAAGCGTGGAAAGCGTTTCCTCTTTTATGGAGACACTCAATTTATCCAGATACGCATCTATAACTTCTTTCTGTATCCCCGCTTCAGAATAAAATGCACAATAGCCGCATTTGGCGGCACAGAAAGGAAGATGGATGTAACAATTCAACTTACTTTGACTCCAATACCGTCAAAGCAATGGCAACCAGATAGTCTATACCCGGTTTGAATACACTTTCCGGCGGCAGGAATTTGTCGTTATGCAAGGGCGGCAGATCTTCTCCAGCTCCGAGCCGGACAAACACACCATCGGGGGCATCCATAAGAAAACAGGAAAAATCCTCGGAACTCATTGCCGATGCCGGAAGCATTTTCGCCGTCAATCCGGCTTTGCTGATCGCTTTCAAAGCAGTATCCACTCCGCTTGCCGGATTTATCACCGCCGGATAATCACCGCTGACACTGAATTCACAACTCACCCGGTGCGCAGAAGCCACCGCCGAACAAATGTCACGCAATGCCTTATACAATTCACCGGCAGTCCCATTATCCAAACTGCGGAGAGTGCCGCCGAATTCACAAGTTTCGGGAATCACATTATCCATCTTGCCGCCGAGAATGTTGCAAATACTCATCACCGCCGGTTTCTGCACATCGATACGGTTGGTCACCACATACTGCAATTCACCGATCGCCGCCGCTGCCGCCAGAATCGGATTACGGGAAAGGTGCGGCATACTCCCGTGACCGCCTTTCCCCTTGAAAGTGACTTTATAATGTAAACAGGAACTTGCCATACATCCTTCACGCAAACCGACCGTTCCGACCGGTAACCCCGGTTCCACATGCAGTGCCGCCACAAAATCTGTCCGCACATCTTTCAACGCTCCGGCGGCAATCAGATCCCGTGCCATAGCTGTCCCCTCTTCACCGGGCTGAAAAACCAGACGTACTGAACCGGAAAATTCATTGCGCTTTCCGGCAAGAACTTTCGCAGCACCCAGCAAAATGGCACTGTGGACATCATGACCGCAGGCATGCATTTTTCCCGGATGCTCTGAAGCAAAATCAACTCCGGTCGCTTCCATCACCGCCAGAGCATCAATATCTGCCCGTAATGTAACATTTTTTCCGGGAGCATTGCCGTCGATGAATGCCACCACATCTGTTTCAAGAAATGGCGGCAGCACCCGTACCCCGGGGATTTTTTCCAATTCACGCCGGATAGCGGCACTGGTCTTGAATTCCACGCCGCTGGTTTCCGGAATACGGTGGAGTTCCTTTCTGAACTCCACTGATTCGGCAATGATCTGTTCCATATTCATATTCAGCATCCTTCACGGAAAACTATTTTGCCGTCAACGATGGTCAGATTGATTTTGCCCCGTACGGTCATGCCGTCAAAAGGAGTGTTGCGGGATTTGGAGCGGAAAGTATTTTTATCCACCACATATTCCGCTTCCGGATCGAAAACGGTAATATCCGCGGCTTTCCCGGCTGCCAGAGAATAATCTTTGATTCCCAGCACATCGGCAGGTCCGGTGGTAAGTTTGCTGATAAGCTGCGGGATCGTGATGATCCCCGGAACCACCAGCTGTGTAAAACATACCGGCAACGCCGTTTCCAAACCGATGATACCGAAAGGAGCATGATCAAATTCCACCAGTTTCGCCGTCTGGGAGTGCGGTGCATGATCAGTGGCGATCACCGTGATCGTACCATCGGCAATACCTTCGATCAACGCCAGCCGGTCATCTTCGCTGCGCAGCGGCGGATTCATCTTGTAATTGGTATCAAATTTTTTGATGCACTCATCATTCAAACTCAAGTGGTGCGGAGTTGCCTCGCCGGTCACCGGAATACCTTTGGCTCTGGCACGGCGGAGCATATCCACACTGTCACGGGTACTGACATGCTGCATGTGGATCTTCCAGCCGATCTCTCTGGCAAAGATGATATTGCGGGCAATGATAAGTTCTTCTGAAGCTCCGGGAATACCATTCATTCCCAGAAGCACCGACCATTTTCCTTCATTCATCACGCCTCCGGCGGCAAGAGTGGCCTCTTCGCAATGGTCGAGAATGGGAAGATCAAAGCTTTTGGCATATTCAACCACATGGCGCATGAGCCCATGATCCTGAATACATTTACCATCATCACTCAAAGCGACGATACCGGCATTTTTCAATGAGCCGATACTTGCCATTTCCTCACCTTTACCGCCTTTGGTCATATTACCGCAGGGCAGAACTTTTACCGATCCCTGTTCATCGGCAATGCGCCGCAGATATTCGATAGCTCCGGCGGTATCTGCACTCGGATTGGTATTGGGCATGGCTACAATGGAGGTAAATCCGCCCGCCGCCGCCGCCGCGGTGCCGCTGGCAATAGTTTCAGCAGTCGTGTTGCCGGGCTGGCGCAGATGAACGTGAACATCGATAAACCCCGGAGAAAGCACTTTCCCGGTGAGGTCGATAACTTCCGGAGATTTCAATGCAGATGCTTCAACAATCACACCATCGGCAATGGCAATGTCGCCAATTTCATCAATATTACGAGCAGGATCGATGATCCGCGCATTTTTCAACAGCAATTCACTCATTTCCGGCACCCCGCAACTAAAAACAACACCGCCATACGCACAGCAAGACCATTGGTAACCTGTTCCAGAATAACAGAATTACTGCCATCAGCAACTTCGCCTGCCAATTCAACATCACGGTTGATGGGACCTGGGTGCATGATCAATGCATCCGGTTTCATCAGATCCAATGTGGCAGATTTCACCCCGAAGAATGAAGAATATTCCCCGATACCCGGGAAAAATCCGTTGTTCTGTCTTTCATGCTGGATACGGAGCAGATTCACCACATCCGCATCGGCAACAGCATCTTTCAAATTGTGACAGACCCGGACACCGATCTCCTCAAATTCACGGGGAACCAGTGTAGATGGTCCGGCAACAGTAACATTTGCTCCGAGCTTGAGCAATCCCCAGATATTACTGCGGGCGACCCGGCTGTGGAGAATATCACCGACAATAGATACATTCAACCCCTTGAATCCGCCTTTTTTCTCGCGGATGGTAAAAAGATCAAGCAGCCCCTGGGTCGGGTGTTCATGTGCGCCGTCACCGGCATTGATCACGCCGCACTTCAAACGGTCGGCAATAAAATTCTGGGCTCCGGTGGCACTGTGACGCATGACCACCAGATCGACCTGCAAAGCCTCAATATTTTTCACCGTATCCAGCAGAGTTTCTCCTTTGAGCAAACTGCTTGCCTGTGCCTGCATATTGACGATGTCGGCACTCAAACGCTGCTCGGCAAGTTCAAAGGAAACCCTTGTTCTGGTACTGGGTTCTACGAAGAAATTGACCACCGTCATGCCGCGCAGAGCAGGAACTTTTTTCACTCTCCGCTCGGAAACTTTTTTGAATTCGGCGGCAGTATCGAGGATCAATGTGATCTCCTCTGCACTCAAGTCATACAACCCGAGCAAATCTTTTCTTTTCCACTGCATTTGTTGATTTCCGTTTCTGTTATTTATTATTTGAACCAATACACATCATAAATACCGGCGGCATGTTCAGGATTATCCTCAAACTGCACCAGCACCTTTCTTTCTGCCGGCAAAGAAACATTAAAGCCGACAAAATCCGCCCGGATCGGAAATTCCGGCTCACCACGGTCAACCAGCACCGCCAACCGGATCAATTCCGGTCTGCCGTAATCGGTCAGCGCATCCAGAGCCGCCCGGATCGTCCGTCCGGTGGAAAGCACATCATCGACCAGAATGATAATACGGTCATCCACGTCAAAAGGAATCTCTGTTTCATGGATCATCGGAAGCAGTTTACGCGTACCGATGTCATCCCGGTACATGGTAATATCCAACATTCCGAATTCTGTTTTTCTGCCGAGTCCGGCAAGTTCATCATGGAGCAGACGTGCCAGCGGCACCCCGAGCCGATGGATCCCGACCAGAGCCAGCGGCTTATCGGTTACTGGAAACTGCGCTGCGATCTGCCGGGCAAGTTCCCGCACTTTTGCCGTCATCTGATCCGCATTAAAAAGCTGCACATAAGAAGTCATACTTATTTCTCCGCAGATACTGTTTTTATCTGTTGCTTAATATATCTTGTCAACCTCTGCCCTGCAAGATGCCGGACAAATTTTTTTACTTTTTTTCCGGCACGATGACCACTTCCATTCCCGCCGGAGCAGAAAAGTACGGTTTCACCGCTTTATTGAAACTGTCACGGGTGAGATTTTCCAATCTCTCCCGGCGGCGGAAAAACTCTTTTTCATCCCTGCCGTAATAAATATCCATCGCCACCGTATGCAGCAGCATTTCCGCAGAATCGCCGCTCCGGGCAATATCAAACAGCACTGCTGTTTTAGCCGCTTCAAATTCGGTTTCGCTCAATCCGTCTGATGCCAGACGGGAAATCTCTTTATTCAGCAATTCCATAACCTTGTTTTCAGCACCGTTTTCAGTCATTGAATAGAAACAGACTGCTCCGGGATGGAAACCGGAAAAGAAACTCATCCCGACGGAATAGCAAAGTGCATATTTTTCCCGCACTTCCGTAAACAAGGTCGATGCCAGACCATTTTCCGACTGTTGGAGAATATCAAAGAGATCAAGTTCATTGTTCCCGGCGAATTCCGGTCCGGGGATCATCCGCATGACAACGGTCTGCTCCCTCGGCAAAGATGATATATCCTGCTTAACTTCACTGCAAAAACCGGCAAACTCCGGCAATTGCGGAGCCGTTCCGCCCGTGGGGATGGCACTTTCAACGATCCTGCTCCACTTTTCCGCCTCGACAGCTGAACAATCTCCGCCAAAACCCATCACGATCTTTCCTGCACAGCAGTCACAATAAAATTTGCGGAGCTTTTCCGGAGTGACAGCGGCAATATCTTCCGCCCTGCCCTGTTTCCCGTAAGCGTAAGGATGATCTCCATACATCTGCCGCAAAGCCCGGGACCAGGCACATCTGGAGGGTTTGAAATCATTGTTCCTGATAATTTCCAAAGCCCGCATTTTTTCACGATTGACTGCTTCTTCCCCGAATTCCGGAGAACGGAGCATTTCAGAAATCAGTGTCACAGCGGTATTCATTTTGCGACTGGGAGCGGAAAAACTCAAGGTTATGGAATTCAATCCGCCGGAAATATCCAGTTCCACTCCGGCTTCATCCAATTTCTGCAAAAATGCATTTTCGCTGTATTTGCCGCAACCGGCTGTCATCACCGCCGCCAGCACTTTGGAAATACCACGGCAACCGGCAGGCTCAAACAGTGCGCCGCCGGGCATTACCATAAAAAAACTGCACAGCGGCAAATCATGGTCTTCGGTGATTATCACCGGAGTTCCGGAAACACTATTCAATCTGGAAACTGAAATATTTTCCGAATTGCGGGAAACTTTTTTCTGCGCTTTGCCATTATGCTGCCAGATACTGACCCAATGGGAAAGATCCAGATATTTTGCTGCAATATTCTGCAAAGATACCAGATCTGTTTTGTACAGCTCATCCAGATACCGCTCCCATTCATCCGGAGTATTCCCGCAGATCATCCCCCCGGCAATGGTTTCACCGATAAAAACCGGATCACGCAAATCACGCAAACGATCCGCATACATCTGACCTTTTTCCCGTCTTATATCAGCAGCCGGGATCCTGCCGCACGCGACATTTTCCAATTCTTTGAGCAAAGCAGAACGGAACTTCGCCATCTTTCCCAAAGCGGTCATGCCGGAAATTCCGGCAATGGTCATTTCACTGGTCTGGAAACAGAATGTACGCACTCCCACAGCCAGCTCTTTTTCCAATACCAGAGAACGGTTCAGCAGTGAACTCTCACCGGCTCCGAGCAGACTGAAAAGCAAATCCATCGCAGGTAATTCAGCATCTCCCAAAGCCGGACCGCGTACTCCCATAAAAAGACGCTCCTGCGCATCGGGAAAAATCAATTCCTGCTGACGGAACGATGCCGGTACAGCTTCTCTGTGAAGCACCGGTTCTGCCAGATTGTCAGCTTTCCAGCTGCCAAGTTTCTCATTGCAGAAATCAAAAAATGCCTCCGCTTCCAGATCACCGACAATAACCGCCAGACACCGCCCGGGAGTATACCTTTTGTGGTGATAATCCATCATCATATCCCGTGAAACCTGCGAGATCATCTCCTTGAAACCGATTATAGGATAACGCAAAGGATGATTCATGAACATCGTACGGAAAAATTTTTCATGCAGACGGCGATCCGGATTATCATGCCCCAAATCCCATTCCCGCAAAATAACCTTTTTTTCCGCTTCAAAACGGGATTCAGGACACTCCGGGAAACGGATCATGGCGCAAAGCATATCCACTGCCTGCTGCCAGTATTCACGGTGCAGCTGGATCCGGTAGCAGGTGCGGTCATAAGAGGTGTAGGCATTGATGTCACCACCCAGATTGCTCACCGTATCCCGGACACTCAACCCCGGATAACCGGCACATCCCTGAAAAAGCATGTGTTCCAGAAAGTGCGACAAGCCGCATCCCAGATACTCTTCTTCGTGAATACTGCCGGTCAGAATATGGAACTGCAGCTCAACCGAACTGCCCCGTTTATGAAAATAACAGAGCCGGATACCATTATCCAACTCTGTCGTAATTGTTTTGCTTAAAAAGCTCATTTTATTCTCTCAATCTATGAATGGCAGTTTATCCGTTTTACTGCGGATACTGCGAACCGGAGTCATTTCCGGGAAAAAACTCTGCCCGGTCTTGAAATCTTCCGGAGAATCATCTTTCGATTCTCCCAAAAGACCGACACCGATAAGCAGATAAACCACCGCTCCGATGTCATCATCCAGTTTTATTCCCCAGCCGGCAAGAACCAGTACGGCAACTCTGCCGAATTTGGAAAACGCCAGCTGTCTGGCTCCTTCCAGAAGTTCCTGCGCCGAAACATGGCGGTGCGCTCCGCATCGGGAAACCGTATAAGTAACCGCCTCCGCCACGAAACGGTAAGCTTTTGCATCATACCGTTTATCTCCGGCAAGGATCAATGCCACTTTGCGGTCAAAGTCTGATTCCATCAACCAACTCCCGTCAGAAAGGACGACCGCCGCGCTGCTGCTTTTTCTGCTTCGGTGCCTTGGGCTTTTCCACTCCGAGAGCATACCAGTTGTCACCGAATCCGGAGTTGCTGAAATGTTTGACTTTGCCGTTGCTCAAAGCATCGATATTGGCGACCAGCACTTCATTGTCACTGTATTTACGGGCTTTTTTCAACGCTTCCAAAGCCAGTTCAGGCTGTTCCTGCTTCACTTTGATCCAACCGTAAACACAGGCGAGAAATGCGCCGTTTTCACCACGGAATTTCCAACATTTGCGTTTGTAGAATTTATCCAGAGTTTCATCCTCTTTCCGGTACATGCGCACCAGTTTGATCCCCATGCTCTGCGGATCCATCAGGATGGCTTTGGGCAGCAATTCATCGACTTTATCATATTCACGCAGCTGATAATAAAGCTGAAGTTTCATGGTATTGACCTGACGGGCAAGCATCATGTTCCAGATATAAAGGGATTTGAATTTTTCCAATTCAGCAAGAGCGTTACGGATCCCCTCAAACTGGATTTTTTCCAATGTCTGCTCGGCTGCGCTCAAACTTGACGGCGGACGGCGGTTGAAAAGTTCCAGTTGACGGTTGACCTTCATCTGGGCATCCACCATGATCTTCTGGACACCTTCCTGACGGTTCATCACCAGTTTACGCAGAATCAAACCTAAAACCAGCCAACCGATAAGAAACGCAGCAATACCGCAGGTAATACCCCAGCCGGTTCCCCATTCCCGGAACGAAAAATATCCGGTCACAGTGGCAAACAATGCAACAATAACAGCACCCAACATATTACTCCACCTCTATCACTTTTTGCGTTTACGCTGTTTGGCACGCTCTTTTTTAGCAAGTTTAGCCAACTTTTTCTTGTGTTCCTGCGCTTTTTTGCTGATAACCGCAGGGGCACCGATAATTCCGCCGCCGGGAGAAAATTCCGGCATGGTTCCGGTTGCTGCCATACGGCCGAGCAGACCGCCCGGACGCATCATCTTGCGCATCATCTCAAATTGTTTCACAAATGAACTGACCGCCTCGGTCGGCAATCCGCAACCTCTGGCAATACGTTTGCGGCGGGAGAAATCGATCAGATCCGGATTGGCACGTTCAGCAGGAGTCATGGAATAAACCATCGCCTCCATCCGGGCGAACTGGGATTTATCCACACTGGACAAAGCTCCGGCAAGCTGTTTGCCCCCGGGCAGAAAACGCAGAATGCTTTCCATACCTCCAAGCTTGTTTATCTGCTTGAGCTGGGTAAGAAAATCATCATAGTCAAATTTATTTTTCTTCAGTTTTTCCTGAAGCTTTTTCGCCTCTTCCTCATCGATTTTGGCAGCCGCCTGTTCCACCAGTGAAACAACGTCTCCCATACCGAGGATACGTCCTGCCATACGGTCGGGATGGAAAACTTCCAACGCCTCAAGCTTTTCACCGTAACCGGCAAATTTGACCGGCACCCCGGTAACTTTACGGATTGTCAATGCCGCACCGCCGCGGGCATCACCATCAAGTTTGGTAAGGATAAAACCGGTAAGATCAAGGGCTTTGTGAAAATTTTCAGCAACGGAAACAGCTTCCTGACCCAGCGCGGCATCGGCAACCAGCAATATTTCATCCGGATTGACCGCCTGACGGATGCGGATAAGCTCCTGCACCATCGTTTCATCGATCTGCAAACGACCGGCGGTATCAATGATCACACAATCAAAATTTTCCCGTTTCGCAACCGCCACAGCATCACAGGCGATCGCCGCCACATTGACACTGGTACGCTCCACGTGAACCGGGACATTGACCTGCTGACCGAGAGTTTCCAACTGGTCGATAGCCGCCGGACGGTACACGTCACCGGCGACCAGCATGACTTTTTTGCCATCCTGACGCAGTTTCAACGCCAGTTTACCGGAGGTGGTGGTCTTACCGCTGCCGTGGAGACCGACCATCATAATGACCGCCGGACGGTTCTTGAGATTCAATTCTCCGGCACCGCCGCCGAGCAATTCAACCAGCTGATCGTGAACGATACGCACGATCTGCTGACCGGGAGTCACACTTTTAAGTACATCCTGTCCGAGACACGATTCTTTGACCGATGCAATAAATTCATCGGCAATGGCGGCATTGACATCAGCTTCCAGCAATGCCAGACGTATATCCCGCATTGCTTCGGAAATATTCGCTTCCGTCAGACGGCTTTCCCCACGGAGTTTTTTAAAAATCCCGTGGAGTTTGTCACTCAACGAATCAAACATTTTTCTTTTCCTTTTATTATACCAACATACAAAAACACAATATCATCTCTTAATATACTTTCACCCATGCGTTCCGTCAAGAGCATTTTTAATTAATTTGCATTAATTCAAAAAAAATGCTTGACAAAAAGCGGATAACAACGTATCTTTTAAATAAAAACATATAAAATCAACTATTCCGGAAAAATTTTCATCCATGACAGAATTCAGCTCTTACCAGATCATCACTGCACTGCTGCTCACACTCGGTGCCGGACTTGCCACCGGTGCCGGCAGCTGTATTGCATTTTTCTTCAAACACTCCGACCGGAAATTCCTTTCTTTCATTCTCGGTCTTTCCGCCGGAGTCATGATCTACATCTCTTTTGTCGAATTGCTCGCTGAATCCAGAGCCGCCCTGATCGATATTTACGGACACCGTTACGGTGCGCTCACTGCAATCGGAGCATTTTTTTCCGGGATCGCCATAGCTTTTCTGATCGACAAACTTGTTCCATCCGGAGAAAATCCGCACGAATTCCGGTCGGTGGAAGAGATGGATTCACCGAAACACAATGACCGCCTGCTCCGCAGCGGAGTGCTTTTCGCTCTGGCGGTCGGGATCCACAACTTCCCCGAAGGAATGGCGGTTTTCATATCTTCTCTTGCCGATCCTGCCACCGGAATATCCATCGCAGCGGCGATCGCCATTCACAACATCCCCGAAGGCATCACCGTATCCGTCCCCATCTATCATGCCACAAACAGCCGCAAGAAAGCATTTTTCTGGTCGCTGGCATCGGGGATCGCTGAACCTCTGGGAGCTTTGGCAGCATGGCTGATTTTCGCACCGTTTCTTTCAGAAACGCTGCTGATGGTGATTTTTGCCGCAGTCGCCGGGATCATGGTTTTCATCTCTTTTGACGAATTACTGCCGCTGGCTGAAGAGTACGGCGAACACCACCTTTCCATATCCGGAGTTGTCACCGGAATGTTGATTATGGCGTTATCTCTGGCAATTTGAATTGCAAAAACAAATTTCCAGGTGTATATTATCTCTGTAAAAACACCGGGAGATAGAATTATGAAAAAACTGCTCTTTGCCGCTGCCGCAATTCTGCTGTTGACAACAAGTGGTTGTCACTGGTTTCATTCAGAAATAAGCTACGATGATTTTTCCGCCCGTTTCACCGGAGAAAGAACAGAACTGTATTATCAGGACAGAAAATGGGAATTCCGTGACTTCCTGAAACAGGAACTGCAAGAACATCCGGAAATGGGATGCGCCGATCTGGTGAAATTCTGCTGTCAGGCGGCTTTCGGTATAGAAACTCCGGAAAAAGAACGGCGGCAGGCTTTCTTCGCCGGATATGAAAAAATACTGCCGGACTCATCTGAACCGATGATCCAAGTTACCTCACCGGATACCGCAAGAGTGAATACCGCCGCATGGAAAGCTGCCGGATTGCCGCCGGAATGGCTTTTCCGCATGGGTGTTATGGATGGAGCTTTTGCCGATGGCGAAGCAAAAATGCATGAATATCTGGCAGTCGCAGAATCCATGATCCCGGAAAGCAAATTGAGTTTTTCCAGAGAAGAATTCCGGAAATTTGCCGATGCCTATACCAAATCCGGGCACCGGCATTTGCACCACACCCCGGCATACCTTGCATCAACACCGGCTTATCAGGTGATCAGCACCCGTATGTTTCACACTATTCCGGTCTTACAGAAAGCTGCAAAACTCATCCCGGAAAATAAAGATGCAAAATTCCAGCGGATCATCGCCATTGACGGCAGATCAGCTTCCGGCAAAACTACTCTTGCCCGACAATTGAAAACTATACTCGACGGTCAGATCATCCACATGGATGATTTCTTCCTGCCGCCGGCAATGCGGAATGCCGCCCGTTATGAAGAAGCAGGCGGCAATGTCCATTATGAGCGTTTCAAAGAGGAAGTCCTGCCCCATTTGAAAAATCACAAAGCGTTTTCCTACCGTGTATTTGACTGCAAAAAGAACTCTTTCAACGGTAACCGGATGATTTGGGAACGCAACTGGGTCATTGTTGAAGGAGCATACAGCACACATCCAGAATTCGGCAATTATGCCGATCTGACGGTCTTTTACGACATCTCTGAAAAAGAACAGATGCGCCGTATTTTCGAGCGTAACGGAGCGGCAGCCGCAAAAATTTTTCAGAACAGGTGGATCCCGCTTGAAGAAAACTACATCCGGACTTTCGGAATAGATAAAAAAGCTGATCTGGTACTGAAATAAAAATTCCCGAAAATCAGCTTTCAACTCTGCTTCTTACGGCAATGTACCAAATTTTGTAAAACTTGCATTCAAGAGTGTAGATTGTGACAATCACAAACTCAAGAATGTATCACAAGCATTACGATTTGTCCCCCGGAATAATCATATTGGTAAAACAGGTTGACTTGTTATACTGCTGTCCGGTAAAAACTTCAGATCTGTTTCCATACGGCAAAATGCTTGTAATATCGGTTTCCGCCTGATTTTTTGTAGGTGAATTGACAAAGTAAACGCACGTTTGTAATAGTAAACGCACGTTGAGGGTAGAAAATCGTGCGTTTAGTCTGACAAACGGCGATTTTGACAGTTTTCTTTCGGATATAGGCATTGGGTTTTGAGCATATAGTGTGCGTTTACTATTACCAAAAAAGACAACACACCCCCGCAGCGTTACGCAAGCGTTGTTTTTCGGACATACTAAACGCACACTGTATATTTGTGGGGCTCTGCCCCACGCCCCGGGATATGAGGCATAAGACAATTCTGGGTAGAGGCATGCCGGGATTTGCTCCCGGCTCTACCCGTCATTGTACCTGATTATTCCTTGATACGAGTATCCCTACTGCATTATCTCCGCTTCATCAGGCATCTATAACATACACCACAATACCAAAATTTTCCAATAGTATTTACTGTTTTACTGCAATAAAAGAATTGTCATAGTAAACGCACATACCAGTTTTGTCATAGTAAACGCACACTGCTATCAAAAAGAGCGTGCGTTTACTTTTACAATCGTCACCTGATTTTTTGTACGATTTTTTCAAAACGATATCGGGGAATGAAGTTGAAAAGTTGATAATATATGCTATTGTAATACACCGCTCGGGACTTTCTTGTTAAATATTAAATTTAATGTATAACAAGCCCCGACAAATTCAATTAACTCCGGCAATTTTCACCGGATAGCAGTGTTTGGGAGAAATAATTATGAAAATACTTTTTACGGTTGCACTTTCATTAATGACTGTTTTATTGTCAGCTGAAAATATTATTACATTTTCTGATTTTATTGCCGAAGACGGCAGCGGTATTGAAAAACTGCAGAAACTGCAAAACGCAAGAGCTGATAAAAAAGAGGTTTATACTACTTTTGATACAGCCAATGACGCCCTTGAACAGGTTGCTTTGGTAACAACTTTGCTCAATGAAACAGTAATAAAAAAGGTAAGAAAACTGCCGGCAGATCAGGGAATGATTGTTTTAAAAAGTCATCAGCAGTGGTGGAAATATTTTGATTCGACTCCGTCTTTACCGGATGTCAATGGTTCGGCACGGGGTATATTCATTCTGATGGGTGATTTTCTGCGGATCAAAAACAGATGGGAAGCGGTAAAACTTCCGTATGAACAATATCTTGTCTATGCTAAAATCGCCAATTTTTGTCAAGTTCGTCTGGATTGCGGCACTTATAAAATGCGTTTCGGTGAAGTCTGTCTGAAAAGAGAAGCCAGTTGGGCTTATGATGCCGATGCTGTAAAAACTTTCGGTAAATATTATCACGATTTTCCAACGGCTCTTGTTCCGGAAAGTTGTCAACGCAGTGAAAACAACTATGTTGCGGTGTTGCAAAATGGCAAACTGTTTTATCTTTGCCTTTGGGATCAAACGGGCATGCCGTATGCAGTTCATCCGTTGAATAATATCAAAAAAATCGTTTCAACAGTGCCGGATTCAGAAAAAGTAGAAGTAACTTGTATTGATAAGCAGGAAAAACAATGCAAATTTATTTTTAATTTGAATGAAAGAAATCAAACAAAAATTTCCACCGGAGAAAAATAAATAATAAAAAACATTCTTACTTGCCTTGCAGTCTGTTACAAGCTTGTACTCTGTGCTGCTGATCCCCGCCAATAAAACTTTCCCACAGTCAACAGAGTTGAAAGATCCATTTTCAGCCCGACAAAAGATGGAGTTTATCAATGGTGTGGCAAAAAACACCAAAACAACTTTGTCTCCTCACCCCGCAAAAAAAATGCTTCACAACAAATAAGACAACAACCATCTTATTATGCCGATCAATCAAGAGTGATACTTTCACCCCAGGTTAGCAACGCCAGACGGCTGTCGGTATATGCGCTGGAAAAAGCATTGAACAACGTTTCAAAGCACTGTGTCGCCTCTCCCGCTTTCCCCATGGGACGGTGGGCAAATTCCCATTCATGGATATTCAGAAAACGGCATTTATACTCTTTTTCCAGCATTTCCACCGGTGAATCGCCGCTGGTGAAATAGGGTGACAAACAGGCATAATCGATCTTTTTTCCAGCCTGTTTCACCGCATTCAGACAACCTTCAAAACCCTCTTTGTGGAAAATATCCCCGCGGGTGAAAAAGCTCTTTTTATTCGACAATGTAAAAAGATACATGGCACAATCCATGCCACCGGCAGCATTGCCCTGCCAATTCAAATAAGTCAATGTATCCGGAGAAACGAATTCTTCTGCCGGCACCCCCCCGGTGATCATCCACGCTTTCAGTGCAGATCCGGGCATAACGACCGGTTTATTCCGCTTTATAAACGCCTCACAAAGCAGCGGGGAAACGTGATCATCATGGGCGTGGGAAACATAATACTCATCTGCCAGATCTGCGATTTTTTCAAAATCTTCAGCCGTCAGCCGGATAGCCGTCCTGCCGTCCCGGGGAACACATCCGGCATTGATATCCAGCGCAATGGTACGATTCTTATCCTTTATGATGATCCCGGAACTGTAAAGTTTCCACAGTTTCGGTTCATCCCCGTTATATGCAGCAACTCCGGCAAGAACTTCATCCACCCGGTTCCGGTAATAACTGCCAAGCTCTTCTGAACGCTCGGAATCAGCTTTCCCGAAAAGACCATCTATTTCAAGCAGCAATCTTTTCCGTTCCGGCAAAACCGCAAACTGCGGAGGATTTTCCCGGAGCCGTCCGAACAACTTTTCCAACTCATTCAATGGCATATTATATTCTCTCCTTCAAATAATTCTGCATCTCCGCAACGGAAGTGAAAACCAGTCCGGGATTGATTTTTTCCAATTCAGCGATACGGGCTGATTTTGCCCATGCCGCCGACAGACATTTCACCCCCGCTTTGATACACGCCTGGGCATCTGAAACCGCATCACCGATATAAACCAGCTCTTCCGGCTTCAAATCGCGCTCTTTCATGATCCGGATCAATTGACCGGATTTGTCATTCTTCTCCGGTGAACCGGTTTGAAAGTCTGAAAAATAATCTGTCAACTGCAAAAATTCCATGGAAATACGGCAGGTGGTCTCTGATCTGCCGGTCAGGATCATCTGCTCTACATTGCGCGAACGGATGAACTCCAGCAATTCACGACATCCCGGATAGATTTCCGGACACATCTGCGGATGCAGTTCCCGGTGGATACGGTAAAAATCAGCTTCAGCTTCCGGATCATCATACCCCATAAAAAAGCGTAACACCCCCGGTTCATTCATACCGAAATTCTGATAAATATCTTCCCGGGAGGGAGCTTTATCCCCCATATATTCGGCAAATACTTTTTCAAAGACCAGCAGACAAAAATCTACACTGTCCGCCAATGTGCCATCAAAATCAAATGCAATCAGTTTTATCATTTTTCGCCCTCAAAAAAATAGTTATTGTCTCAATTTTTGTAAAAAATCTTTACTGCACTGGCGCACCTGCTCGGCAGGTTGCGGGGTGTCTCGCTGCTCCGTTGTCGCAGCTCAATCAACGCTTTTTTGAAAAAAGCTTGGCAAAAACCTGCTCGGCAGGTTGCGGGGTGTCTCGCTGCTCCGTTGTCGCAGCTCAATGTGGTAAAAATTTTTCACAAAAATTGAGACAAAAAACAATTACTTTTGAAATTGCCTCTTGACAATTGCGATATGGTATGCTATTTTTAAAATAGTATACACCTTATACACCTGTAAAGGAGCCAATCGTGATCGACAAGAGCAAATACCGTTTGATCGCAGACGGGTTGAGGATCCGTATCCGTAACGGTGAATTGCCACCGGGGCAGAAGTTCTATACCAGAAAGCAGCTGTGCGAAAAATTCGGCATCAGTTTGATGACCGCTTTCAACGTACAGAAAATACTTCAGGAGCAAGGACTTATTTCCAATATACCCGGCGTTGGATTCTTTATCAATCCACCGGAAACCTATTCAATAAATCAGCTTACTGCCCCGGTACGCAAAATCCGGATGATCGGTTCGCCGCAGGCTCTCGGTGCTGATGCTGATTTCGGCTCGGAACTGGTCGCCGGAGTCAGAGAAAAGTGTGCCGAAAAAGATTTGCAATTCAATCTTGAGCTGGTACAGGTACTGAACAATCCCGCCCGGATAATCAACACCTCACGGCGGCTGGATGCTGATGAAGCTCTGGTGATCTTTCTGCATGACGAATTATTGCCGGAGGTGGTCAATCTGCTGATTTCCCCCGAAGTGCGGGTGGTGACGGTGAATCGGACTTTTCCTGACAAACCGGCTGTTCTCCCTGATTTGCATGCGGCAATGAAAGATATTCTGGATTTCTGCCGGAGAAAAGGAGCAAAAAAACTGCTCTATACCGGACAATGCAGCAGCTGGATAATGCTGCATCATGAATCGGAATTTTTCAGGATCTTCAATGATCAGAGGAGCAATTACGGCTTTGAGGTGGAAAATGACTTTTCCGGCACTTATCCGGCTCTGACAGAACACATAAAAAGTTTTCAGCCGGATGCGGTGATTTTCCCCAATGATGCCTCTGGTATATGGCTGCGCGACCACCATTTTGCCGGAGTGAAAGACCGACCGCTTTTTGTGGGGTTCGGAGATACCCTCGTACTTTCCGCTCAAACGCCGAAACTGCGTTACACATTCCGCCCGGATGCAGCAGAAATGGGCAGAAAAGCGGTAGAAATATTATTGAAGTATGATGTCATTTCCCGACCGCCGCTTGATGAGTTGGTGGGCGGAAAATTTATGGAACGGTAACTTTACTCAAACAATGAAAGGATCGAAAAATGTCAAGACAACTCCACCATGGTGGAGTAAAGCACCAGTGCTTTACTCTTATTGAACTCCTCGTAGTTATTGCGATCATTGCTATTCTGGCGGCAATATTGCTCCCTGCACTCAATTCTGCCAGAGAACGGGGCAGGCAGGCGGATTGCATCAACCGGATGAAACAGATCTCTACTGCGGTCATACAGTATGCAGATGATAACGAAGACTGGGTTCCCAGCGGTTACACGGTTAGAGAACCGAACCGCAACCAGTGGAATCCCCCGGTGGGGAATGCAACTTATACCGGACGTATGGGTGCCGGAAAACTGGTTCGCGGCGGTTATCTGCCTAATGGCGGTTACGGATTAGCCAATGGATTGACCTATGCGATACTCAATTGTCCATCCAATCCCTGTACCAAAGACACCCAGATGACCAGTATCTTCTGGTATATGGGTCATCCGAGCCACAGTAAAAGTGTCATCCGTCTGCCTGCGGATACTTCGAAAAACCAGCTTTGGCTTTTCGGCGATCTTTCCGGAACCAACATCTGCTTTCCCAATCAAGGTGTGGGTGTACCGGTTGTGGAGAACCATACCGGCGGCAGAAGCAACTGGGCAAGACATGACGGCAGTGTTCAAACTTTGGAAAAAAGTGAGATGAAAGAATTTTCCAAAAATTGCAACGGTCAGGTTTTCCTTGTTCCCGAGGAATTGGAATTCAAGTAACTGCCATATAATACCCGTTTCTTGCATCAGGAAGACTGTTGCTCAAAAAACAAAAGTCTCTTTTTTATAATAACTCATCTTTTTTGTGTAATTATAATCAATATTTTTGTATTGTAAAATATAATACACGACTTATATTATAATCTGACTCAACACAAATGTATATCAACAAAAAACATTTTTTCCGGGAGATATGGTTATGAAAAAATGCAAACTTGCCGTGATCGGCTTCGGACAGCGCGGTTACAATTACATCAAAATGATTACCGGTACTCCGGAAGCGGAGCTGACTGCGATTTGTGAGATCGATCCCAAACGGGGTGCCGCATTCGCCAAAGAATTGAATGTGGAGCATGTACCGCAGTACACTTCGCTGGATGAGATGCTGGAAAAAGCCGATTTTGATGCCGCTATCATCACCACTCCGGATTTTACCCACAAAGAGTGTGCCATTGCCTGCTGTAAAAAAGGCAAACCCATCATGCTTGAAAAACCGATGACCCCCATTGCCGCAGATTGCCGGGAGATCATCAACACCGCTTTTGAAAACAATTGCTTTATTCAGGTCGGCTTCGTGTTGCGTCACCACCCGATGTTCCGCAGAGCGATCGAAATCGCCCGTTCCGGAGCTTTGGGACAGATCCTCAATATATCTTCAATGGAAGAGATCAGCGTGATGCACGGAGCAAGCTACATGCGCCGCTGGCACCGGAAACTTGCCAATTCCGGCGGTTTCATTCTTGCCAAATGCAGTCACGATCTGGATATTATCAACACTGTTGCCAATGGCAAAGTGCGCCGGGTGGCATCATTCGGTGCGATCGATCACTTTACCACCGACAAACTCAAATATGAAACCTGTTCCCAGTGTCCGGATCAGGATTGCCGTTACCGCTTCAAAGGTGAATTTGTCCGCATGACTCCGGAAGAACAAGCCAATCCTTCGGCGAAACCTTTCGACATCTGTGTTTACACCAAAGACAAGGAATTGGTCGATCACGAAGTGGTGATCATGGATTTTGACAACGGCGTGAAAGCTACTTTCACCTTGAACCTCTTTGCCGAAATTCCCAAACGCACCATCAACATCGCCGGAACCACCGGTATTCTTTTCGGTGATACCGACAGCGAATCTATTGCCATCCACTATTCCGACGGCAGAGCGGCGGAAACCATCGACTGCTCCAACAAAGACTCTTCCGGTCACGGCGGAAGTGATCAGGGATTCCTCAATGAGTTTATTGCCTGCGTGCTTAACGGCACCAAACCGCAGGCAGATTTCATGTCCGGTCTTGCCACTACTGTGATCGGCAATGCCATTGAAAAGGCGCGCTTGACCAATACTGTGGTGGAAATCGCGCCGGAATCATATGAACTTTGAAAGGTCAAAATATGAAAAAAGTATTATTACTCCTTGCAATTGCCCTGCTCACGGGTGAACTTTTCGCCGCCCGGTGGAAAATGGCGGAAGTCAAAATCGTGATGCCGGAAAATCCCAATAAATTCCAGCAGCTTGCCAAAGAAGAGCTGGAATTCCATTTGCAGTTTGTTGCCGGCAAACTTGCCCCGGGCAACGAATTTACCATGTACATTGGTAAAGCTCCCGCCGGAGCCCCGAAAGCGAAAAGTGATGAATCCATCTATATCATCGATGGCAAAAACATCTATTTCTATGGCGATGACGGCAATGCCCGCCGCCCGAAAAACGGTTCACAGCTGGCAATCTACACCTTCTTCAAAAAATATTTCAATATGCGCTATCTGCGTGCCGGAAACGATTGGGTTTTCGGTGACAAAAAAGCGGTCATTGAATTGCCGGAAAAAGAGACCATCCACTTTATCACCCCGCTGGAATTGATCTCCTACCGGGTATACGGCGGTCAGAATGCCAGAAACAGCTTCGCTCCGGAAGAGTTGCGCATGACCGATGAAGAAAGCAATGCGATCATCGCCCGTGAACATCTCTGGCGGCAGCGGATGCGTCTGGTCACCCGTCACCGCTTCAAATACGGTCACGCTTTCCGGGATTGGCAGAAAAGATTTCTTGACACCCATCCGGAATACTTCGGTTTGAATCCCTACGGTAAACGGGGATTGCCCCGTTATCAGGATCATCTGGTGAAACTTTGCGTTTCCAATGATGCCGTGGTGGAACAGATAGTTCAGGATTGGATCAAAAGCGGCAAAGGTCCTTACATCAACCTCTGTCCCAATGACGGTACTCCCGGTTACTGTTTCTGTGAAAACTGCCGTAAGCTGGATGCCGATCTGCCCGGCGAAAGATTCCACCACCACAAAACCGACCGTTATTTGAATTTCTGGAACCGGGTACTTGCCCGTGCGCGTCAGTTCCGTCCGGATGTGACCGGTGTTACTTACATTTATGCTTATTATGTTCATCCGCCGCGCCGGGAAAAGATCCAATTTCCCGATAATCTGCTCTGCGGATTTGTCCCGGGCATGAATGATGATGCCGAAATGATTTTCAAAGAGTGGCAGAAAGCCGGTATGAAACGCTGTTTCTTCCGTCCCAACTACACCTCTTACGGCGGTACGATGCCCCGGGGAAATCACAAATTCCTCTATGATACTTTCAAATTGGCGGCATCTTTCAATTTCATGGGGGCTGATTATGACAACACCGTCAACCGCCGGGTGATGGATCTGGAACACTACATGCTCGCCCGTCTGCTTGGCGAACCGGAAGCCAAGTATGAAGATATTCTCAATGAATATTTTGCCGCTTACGGGGAGGCTTCAACGGTCGTTGCGGAATATTATGAAAGACTCCGTATCCGCGGCGATAAGGCCCGTGAGGCAACCAAACAGAAAATGCAGAAAGGCAATCTTTCAGTTCTTGATGACAGTCAGCTGGATAAATATGCTGTTTCCGGTCACACGGAAAAAGATCTGCTCGGCGATATTGAATTGCTGAAAAAAGGTTTGAATTGCAAACTTTTCGATGCTGAAAAGAAACGTCTTGAAGAACTCATCATCTGTGCTGAACATTATCTTATGGTCTATCGTTTCCAGCGTGCAGTCGATTCCGGAAAAGATGTGGAAAAACATGCGAAAAATCTGACAGATTTCCGTATTGCCAACAAAGCTGTACTCGATGAAAGTTTCGGAACCTCTTATGCTGCGGAAAACAAGTATTGGAGCAAAGTTGATTCCTATAACCGTTTTGTCCGCAAGACCAACTTCACTGCTGCCGATCCTGCTGCCGGATGGCGGGCAAGTTTTGATGCTCCGGGATTGATGGGCTGGTATCCCCGTCCGGGTTTTGTCCGGATCACTGATGCCACCGCAAGTTTCGACAAATATTCTGCCGAACTCAAACCGGCTGCTGACAAAGAGGAATTCGGCATCTGGCGCAACCAGATCCCGGTCACTCCCGGTAAACAGTACACGCTTTCATTTGATTTTCAATTCAAAGGCGATGTGAAATATGCCGGGATCCGGGTGGTAGGCATTACTCCCAAATGGAAAACGCTCGGCAGAAAAGTTACCAATGCGGAAAATAAGCACTGGATCAGCAATGAATTGAGTTTCAAAACACCCGAAGGATGTAATTCCATTGCGATCTATGTCTTTACCGGCAAGGGAACTGCAGAAAGCCGGGTATTCGTGGATAACATTTATCTGGAACGCGGCAAATAAGGTGCGGTTTCCTGTATAAGGAAGTTCTGTTGCAGGGCTGATGCAAACGCTTTAACGGTGTGCATCAGCCCTGTTTTACTGACCGGAAAAAATGCATAAAAGTGGCTGTTGCAAAACCCTTAACAAATAAAAAATCAGTTCAGAAGTATTTTCTGTTCATTTGCCGGTAGTTGCAGACACTTCTCCGGCACTGTCATTGAAACTTGCCGGAGAATACTGATTCTGCTCATGCATTTGGTTTGAGCTATTTAAAGTGTTACAGCAAGGTAAGCAATCAAACCGTCAGTAATGCACCGAGCCAATCGTGACAAATCCGGTGTGATTGCATACGGGATTTTTGCCAAGCTTTTTTTCAAAAAAGCGTTGATTGAGCTGCGACAACGGAGCAGCGAGACAACAGGCGCCCCGCCCAGCGGGGCGCGGGGGTTGCGGGGGATCTTCCGCCCCCGCAGGTGCCAGCCGTGGTGCAAGTCTAATCCCTCTGTCGCCAGAAAAGGCGGCAGAGGGTGACGAATTGCACCACATGAGCCGAACCACCACCACGCACCGCGTACCACAGGACAGTACCCCGCCCCCCGCCGAGCGGGGCGCAGGGGTGCAGGGGGCGGCGTTAGCCACCTGCAAAGAAAAAGAGCTGTCGGTTTTGCAACAGCCCCCTTTGTATGACCTGTCAAATCTGCCAGTTCAATTTATGCATACCCGCAGAATATATTCCGGCAGGGGTTTCTGCGGTGCATCCGGCAGGAACATAAAGTTCAGCCCGGACACAATTGCCGTTTTTCTGCCACTTCACCCGGATGGAACCGTATGGGGTCGGTATCGTACCCTGTGCAAAATTCACATCAGCTGTTACCGGAGCAAATCTGAATACGGTAAAGCCCGGTTTGACCGGAGCAACTCCGAGGATCACCGTCTGTAAAAATGCTGCCGGTGAGGAGCTGAAGCCGTGGCACAAACTGGCTGAACCGCCGAATCCGGCTTTGCCGATTTTGTGAACACCGTTTTCCCAGAGGGTCGGAGTGCCGCTGTCGAGCATTGCCCCCCAGTGTTTGCGGATATATGCCAGTGCGCCGTCGGTATCCTGCAATATTTCATAACCGTCAAGCAGGAAAATACCGTAGTAAAGTTCCGGAGTGAGCAGTGATTCATCGGCAATGCCGCTGCAAAGTTCTTTATTTGCTCCGGCAATAAGTGCCATTGCCTGTGCCAGACGGCTGAAGTTGCTGACCGGGAAATCTTTTTCCGGCGGTACTCCGAGCTTGATCAATTCATCAAAACCTGCCGCCGGATCGCCGGTGGTATTGATGAAGCGTTTCTTTTCCGGATCAAAGTATGTTTCCACACTGCTGTCAAGGATTCTCTGCAATTCCCCGGCACTTTCCACAGCTTCTTCCCCGGCATATTCCGCCAGTTTGAGGAAAGCTTTGCAGGAGATGATATAGAGGAAATTGAGCAGCGACGTGGCTTTGCCGCTGAATGCCATGCCGTTGAGTTCAAATGACCAGTCGATGAAGTTCCAGTATTTCAACGGCGGATGCAGAATACCTTTTTCATCTTTCCATGATTTGAAGGTCAAGAGCATTTTCCGCAGGGAAGGCAGTGATTCTCTGACCATCTCCAGATCGCCGGTATGCATGTAGTAATCCAGCACCGACATGGTCAGAGTAAGATTGCCGGAAAGGATCACATTGAAGTTGGTTTCTCCATCGGGAATATCCCCGAGAATGGAGGGCGAAATACTGGTGAAAAGTCCGTCATTGCGCTTCTGGGAAAAGACCATGCGCAATGCCCGTTTATGGATCGCCGGATCACCGAAAATTTTCAGTGCAGTCCGGTTTTCGATCACCATGTCATTGCAGTAAAAGAGTCTTTCCCGCCACGGACAATCGGTGAAAATATCGGTGGTGCAGGCGGAAATAGTCTCTTTTGCAGTATCCCAGAGGCGGTTGAGCTGATAATCACTGCAGAAAAATTGTCCGCGGGGGGCAAAGGGATAACGGACATCCACGGCTTTGATGGAGTGGATCGTTACCGGAGAACTCAAATTGCGCAAAGTCAGCTGTACCATGCGGAATCCGCGTTCCATGATCAGATTGCCCACGGTCTGCCGTCCGGCGCGCAAAACGTTGCGGTCGCAGAATTGATAATCCGGACTGGTATGGGTGTGATCGGCACGCAGTCGGTCGCCCTGATAGAGTTCTTCTTCGTAAACAATATCAGCCACGCTTCCGGCGGGGGCGGTCAACTCTATTTCCACTCTGCCGCTGACCTCTTTGGCAAAATCGATGACAAAGGTAATGCCGCCGTTATCTGCGGGAATTGGCAGGACGACATCTTTTTCATTGACTAAAGAAGCGAAAATTTTTCCGGCATTTTCCGGTAGAGCCAGATGTTTTTCCGCAGTATTGAGTACAGCAAAATCGGTACGGCTCAAATCGGCTTCCGGAACAAATGCCGCCGCCGGAATATCCGCCGGAAGCACTGTCGTTTCCAGAGGCAGCGGAATATCCCGCTGAACCAGATTCTTTTTCTGCAAAGGAGAATTTTCCGGTACTTCGATCGTCTGCGCTTTTGCCGGCAGAGTTATATGGTGATCAAAATTCAGATCTCTCCATTCTGCGAAACCGGATTGGCGGGTGAAAGAGGGACCACCGGCGGGGAATTCTTCAGTGCAAAGATAAGTTTCCCACTCAAGATCGGTCGTCAGGATCTCTCCCAGTGCCAGCCGTACAGCCGGAGTGATGGGAAAGGTTGACATGGCATTGATATTCATACAGATCGACAGCACGGAAATGACATTTTCTCCGGGATGGAAAAATTTTGCCGTTTCATACTGATCGAAAAAAGCGGTCTGCCGGTTGCCCCGGGCAGGACCTCTGCCGACGGTCATGCCGTTGATTTCCAACAGATAGTTGCCGTCACAGGTTATCTGCAGCAGCAAAGTTTCCGGTACAGTGTCAAAATTAATTGCCCTGCGGGCGATGAACCAGCAGGGTTTGATATTTTCCGCTCCGGCAGGAGCGATCCACAAGGCTTTGTTTATCATAATTGTTACTTGATCTTTCCGGCGTTGGCAATGATTTTGTTTTTCAGATTTTTATCTTTTACGTTGGCAGCGATCTTTTCTGCCGCTTTTTTGCAGTTCATTTTGGAAATTCCGGCAATGTTTTTGCTTTCCACATGACCATCGGCGTAGAGGACGGCAATGGTGTCATTGTTGAGATTTTCGGGCTTGACAAAAACGATCGGGGTATTTCCGGGGGCATTGACCAGACCGGCACCGACAAAAGCGTAGGGAGCAAGATCGATTCCGGAACAGTAAGAAGCTACCTGATCAAGTGATGAGGGCATTTTGCCGTCGTTGGCATCCATGTACATCATAAATCCGTAACCGATCTGTTTGAGTTCGTTGACGGCATTGATCTGTCTGCCGCGCTGTCTGCCCTGCACTGCCGGCTGGACGGCTCTATCGGCGACGTTTCCGGCGGCGGCTTGAGCTTTTTTGATCGGATCGGTGATGGCGGAAGCTGCCGCAGTGTTATTTTCTGACGGAGCGGCTTCTTCTTCTCCGCAGCCGCAGAAAACCGCAGCACATAACAGAAAGGCAGTGGTACAGATGGATTTTTTCATAATCAATTCTCCTATGGTTTAAGGTGTTTGTTTTTATTTAATCTGCTGACGATTTTTTCAGCTTCAGCTTTGGAAAAAGTTCCGGAAATACAGGCTGATCCATTGGTGATTTCTTGAATGATGCGGGGCGCACAATAGATTTTCCCGCCGATTACAATTGCCATTTGTCTGCCGGTATTGTTTCTGGTGACCCGGGCGAAAGTTTCTGCATCCTGATTATTAAATGTCAGGAGGATAAGGCAATTTCCGGTTATTTCATCTTTGCCCGTTTTGACCTCCTTGAAACCGGTTACGGTCATTGCCGGAGCAGCTTCCATTATGTAACGCCGGACAACCGTTTTGCCGTTTTCTGTTTCCACATGTTCCATATATTCCGGAAAATCATGTGAAGAATAATCCCCGTACGATGAACACTCATATTTCACCAGAATAAAATTAACACTGTCAGCGGTTTCGTGACAGTAATCCTCATATTCGGCACGTTTGAGCAGTTTTTTCCGCAGTTCCTGATCCGTAATATTTTCAGTAAGTTTTTCTGTGATCCGGTAACAGCTCATTTCTGACACCCCGGGAATTTTTTTCGTTTCCACAATGCCGTTGGCGTAAGCAACTGCGATCTTATCAGTTTCTTTCGGGAAAAGCCACGGTTTTTCAAAAACAAAGGGTGTCTGTGACGGATCGGAAAGTTTACTGAGTCTCATATTTGGGGGAACCAGCCACACATAGGAGGTGTTCAACGGTGTGATCAGATGATGTAATTCATCAGAAGAAAGTTTGCTGAAAGATTCATAATTGTACTCTGCTTTAACGCTTTCCTCATCCCACGGGGCAAGAAATTCTTTGGTATCGGTACAACCACAATATGGTAGCAGTCCGGGAGCAGCGGGCAGGTAGCCTTCGAAGTCGTCGGTATACATCATAATCGCAAGAGAGATCTGCTTAAGATTGTTCACCGAGGCATTTCTGGCAGAACGGGTCAACTGCGGTTCGTCATCATCTTTGCCGGAAGATGATTTCTTACTTTTACCGCAGCCGCAGAAAATGGCGGCAATGGCAAAAAAGGCAAGAATAAAAACAGTAAACTTTTTCATCGCAGATGATCCAATCATATTTTTGTACCGGTACTTACAATACTTCCGCAACAGTTTGTTTTCAATAACACAATCTCAAAAAATCAAAAATTTGTTTCAGATCTGCGTATCGCAAAAACCTGCCCGGTAAAGCAGTTTTTCTGCTTCAGCAAAGTTGCGGGTCAATTGGGAAACATGATGGGCATCGGCATTGATGATGACCGGTATTTTCCGGATATTCGCCTGCCGCAGTATTTCCGGTGACGGATAAGCTTCGTTGCACTCTTTGAAAAATCCTGCGGTATTCAATTCGATAGCTCCGCCGTTTTTCTGAAGAATATCCAGAACTTTTACAGCATGGGGAAGGTATTTATCATTATCGATCAAACCGAATTTTTTAGGCAGATCAAGATGACCGATGAAATCAAATTCTTTCACCGCCGCCGCTCCGGCAAGTTTCTGCCAGTAAATTTCACAAATCTCCTCTTTTTCCTCCTCTGAAAGGGGAAGCCACTCATCAATGATATGATCGACCGGAAAAATACCGGAGTAGTGTACTGAACCGATCAAATAGTCCAGAGGATAATTTTTCAACCGGGCAAGCACGGAATCGATGTTTTCAAAGAAAAAGTCCACTTCCAGACCGATTTTCAAAGTGAAGTTTTCATCATCCAATTCACTTTTCAATTTTTGCAGAACTTCCACATAATCATCAAGTCTGTTCAGATCCATCGCCCACTCTTTGGAATCCATGCCGTCATACGGAGGTTCGACCCAGTGATCGGAAATGCCCAGTACCCGCAAGCCGGCGGCTTTACCGGCACGGCACATATCTTCCGGAGAGTTTGCCCCGTCGCTCCAGTTTGAGTGATTGTGACAGGAATATCCTTTAAATATTCCGGGGTAGTTCAAGTTCAGCATGACAGAATCCCTTTATTGAAGTTGTTTTGCCGTTTTTGCCGGAAAAATCCAGCATTCCGTCAGAATGATCAGTACAAAAATCACCAGACTGCCGGGTACTACCATGATCGCCCCGGGCAAACCGTAACGGTCACCGACAAAACCCATCAGCCAGGTGAAAAATCCGCATCCGGGAATACCCATGGCGGAAAAATAGACGTAAAGCAGTGTCGAATCTTTATCCGGCATGGAATTCACACCGTAAACCTGTGTGGTCGGCCAGTACGGGGCAATTCCGATGCCAGCCAGTAAAAGCAGGGCGAAAAGCAGAGTAAAGATCACCGCCGTTGAATACATTTCCGGTTTCAGCCATGCCAGAAGCAGAGAAACCGGAATGGTTCCCAGCGCAGAAAAGAGCAGAATGTAACGCAGAGAATTTTTTTTGGCAAAATATCCGCAAACCAGCCTGCCGATAAACATGCCCAGAGCAATGGCACCGGTTCCCAGAGAAGCGATCCATGCGCTGGTTTTGAAGTTGACTTCGATATATGCCGCCGCCCAGAAAGTAAGTCCGAATTCAGCACCGGCACCGAAAAACATGGCAAGACAACATCTCCAGAAACGGGGAATTCTGATGATTGCCGCCGAGTCACGCATGATTTTGTCAAAATCGATTTTCTCTTTCGCTTCCGGATATGGTCTGGCAGGATTTTCTTTCCAGAAAAACCATAAGCTGGAAAGCAAAGTGACCGCTCCGGCAATGCCGAGGATCATCCGCCAGCTGACTCCGCACAGCGGTAATCCTCCGGCAAGCAGTACGGTCATTACCGTACCTATCGGCCAGAAAGCATGAGCGATATTCACGTAACGCTCCGGAGCATCCGGATGCAGATCCTGAACAAATGGCGTGGCAATACCTTCGCAGATCCCTTCCCCGAGTCCGGCAACGATCAAAGCGGGGATCAACACCCAGTATGCCGGGGCAAAAGCACAGCAGGCAATGCCCAATCCGATCATCAGGATGCCCCAACCCATAGTGATGCGTTTACCGAGAACTCCGGCAATTATTCCGCAGGTGAGCAATGTAATGATCATGGCGGCACTGCGGGTCATGTGCAGTACACCACCGGCTGCCATACCGCCGTCATCGACGGGAAATCCGAGAGATTTACCGATGGCAACGATCATCAGCGGAATGGATAATGAACAGACAGAGTACATGATAAAGGCAGAAAAACCTGCGTAATCGTACCGTCCGAAATGTAATTTCTTTGACATAAATTATTCCTTTGCAGATAAAATACCGGCAGTTTACCGGTAATTCTCATAATATACATCTATCCAGCTGACAAATCAATGAAAAAGAGTTGACAATCAGCGGCATATTATGGAGGATTTTTTTTCCGTATGTTGAAGCAAGAAAAAACAGGGAGAGTATAAATGGGCAGATTAAGTGATCTTATGGAAAACAGACGCGGTGGATTCCGGGCGTATTTTGCGGGAATGGATCTCGGTGAATTGGCGGCTTCTCCGGAAATAAGAGCCGATTATGAAACCGGCAATATTGCAGTATTGGATGAAGTGTGCGGCACCCGGACAGTGGAAGGTGAGCCGGAAGTAAATGCATTGATCAAATTGCCGTTGAAAGCAGTTAAGCGGATATTGATTCTTTTAAGTGACCTGCCTGCGGAATCCGGGGAACTGCGTTTGACGAACCATGCTCCGTCGGGGGATTTGACATTGGTTTTTCCCCAAAGCCGTCTGCTGCCGGTCTGGGAATTTATTCCGTCGCTGACCGGGGATCACCGTATTACGGTAAGATTTTCTGCAGTGAGCGATTCTGAAGGAAAATTATTTTATTGTTGACTTGATATTCACCGGAATACGGGTTATATTATAAAGTAATCACAAATTGCGGGCGATTAGCTCAGTTGGTTAGAGCGTTTGCTTTACACGCAAAATGTCGGGGGTTCGAGTCCCTCATCGCCCACCATTTTTGCGCAGGCAAAAATGGTGAATGAAGCCGCAAGGCTTCTCTTCACGCGGCGTCAGCCGCTCTTCGCTCAAAACCAAAGGTTTTCTTCACATCTTCACCAATTCCAGGAAGCCTTGCTTGTGAAGTCGTTTCATTACGCTGTCGCTTCATTGCACTTGTGAAGCCGCTCCGCAACAGTGGCTTGTGCCTTGCGTTACTCGACTTTCAGTCTGCGTTACTCTAGCTCAAACCGCTATCGCTCCGCTTGTGAAGTTGCCGCTTGTCGGCGGGAGGGTGTGTTACCTTTACAGCGCGGCGTTGCCGCTTAATTTTTCCACCTCAAAACCCATTGCGGCAGAGCCTCTATCAAGCGGCACTTTTGATTTCGCCTCGGCAAGCCGGTTGCGCAGCAAATGGATTGCAGAACTAATTGGTGCCATTCCACATAAAAAACTATCCATAAAGAATTTATAATTAAATTATTCGCTTTTTCCGGTCTTCCCGGACGCAAAAACAACCGCACGTCGTTTCTCCCGTTCCGCCCCCGATTCATAGGCGGGGAACGGAATAATTAAATCATAAATGCTTGATTTATATACTGTTCCATAGAATGGCACCATTTTTAATTTTTACCGATTGTCAAGTTTCAATGTTGTAGTTCCTGAAATGCGGCAAGTCCTTTCACCGTCAGAAGATATTTCTGCCGGGGATGACGGGGGCTGTTGGGATAGAGCAAACGCACAAAACCATCTTTGATCGCCGGATTGAGGTAGTTGTTGAGAAAAGTTTCCCGATGTTTCAAACCGACAATAGACAACATTTCTTTTACAGTCAGTTCTTTATTGCCAATAGCTTTGACCAGTTGAATGATTCTGGGATCATCGGTTGAGAACTTGTCCGGTACTTGTCCGGTGAACTTGTCCGATTTTACTGATGAGCTCGTCCGGTTTTGTTCTGAAATAAACTCTTCCGGGGCGGAAATAATCAGATAACGATTTTTGAGTTCGTTGGTTTCGCCCAGCAGGAGATTGCGGAAGAACTTTTCCAAATGTTCAAATTCAGGCTCGATGCTGCGGGCATAGTTGCGATAGTTTGCACGGACAAGGGCATTGCGGAAATACCAGGAGTGTTCGGCAAAAAGATCGTTGCTGACGACGAATCTCATTGCCCGGAGATATTTGATCGCAAAGACAGCGGTGGTGCGGGTGTTGCCCTCCCGGAAGGGGTGGATCTGCCAGATGCCGGAAATAAACTTGGCAAAGTGCCTGATCATTTCGGAGTGATTGAGGTTCTTGTAGCTGAACTCCTTTTCATTGTCAAAGTCGTGCTGCAAAGCCCGCTTGATTTCAGAAAAACTTACATAGAGGACGGATTCACCACGCAGTACCCATTCCTTTTTGGAAATGTTGCAATCCCGGAAAGTTCCTGCGAACTTGAAGACGACTTCAAAAACACGCCCGTGGATCGCAGCCAAGCCGGAGGGGGAGAAGGAGAAAGTCTGTTCGTTGAGCAGTTTGGTGATGTTGGCTGAAACCTTGTCCGCCTCTTCGGTGTTGGCATCATCGGAACGATTGGACAGGGTGTTGTAATAAGAATCCAGCAGCGAGCGGACTTCATCAATGGTGATATCGCCGTCGATGTGGCGTTTGGCAGTTTCCAGAAGATAGGCAGAAGGAGTCAGACCATCGACCTCCTGAAGTCCGATAGCCGTCTTCCAAGCCTGAGCCTTATCCCGTTTCCCGGGCTCGCCCTGCAGCAGATACTGATCAAATTCCTCGTATTTGCTCATAATGTATTTTCTTCTGATACAGGATCATCTGCAAACGGTAAATTTAATTGAGCCTCTTCATTTTCTATTATCATGCGTCTTTTTTTACCTTCATTTGTTTCTATTGGAGTATCATTTATGCGATAGCTATCAACTCTGGTAACTGTGTAGTCTTTTATTTTTTCAATGCCATCTTCATCTAAAAAGCGTCTTATACGCAATGAACAAATAATGGTAAATCCATTTTTGAAATTTATTTCACCAGTCAGCGTTTTCTGCTTAAATTCCTTTGATTTCATGCAAAAAGAAATTGGTGCGCTATCATAATATCCCCTCCACTTGTAACTGCCATTTTTTAGCACAGGAGATATAATCTCAATTTCTGCATTTTCATCATAAATATCTGGCAGCTCGTTTGAATCAATAATGTACTCTGGAAAATCCTGATCCACAACTTCGCGCTCTGGGAAAATCAACTGTTTCTGCGGTCCAGAGGCCTTGATTGAAACTTTTTCAACTTTTGGATTTTCGTACAATATTTTATAAAATCTCGATTTGTGAATTAACGCTTTTTTGTTTTTCTCCAACTCTATAAGCTTAAGCTCTTTATCAAGATCTAAAACCTCTGTTTCGGACTCTAATTTCTTGTTTTGTCGCCGAAGGTTCTCTTTTTGCAATTCGATCAATTCTTCATCAGCAAACATTTGCTCAATCCATTTTTCATTTATTTTTGAAAGTGGATTTGTCACAAATGTTGATAGTATAGCTGTAAAAACTGCAATCGAAATACCATTCCTCACTTCTTTGGCTGAAAATCTAAGATATTGCTTAATCCCGCCTTCTTCAAGTGGAAATATTTCTATATCCAGCTTGACATTTGCTGCACTGGCAATTTCTTTCACTAACAGTAAAAATTCATACTGAGAGCGATTCATAACAAAGGCATTAAGTGAATGAGATTGATCTCTCAAAAAATAATGAATTTCAAGTTTTATGTTATCCAAAATATCATTATTCACTGTTGCGAAATGATCTTCTGTCATTGAATGCCCCCTGTAATTTACTGCAAATATTTATTCAGGATTGCCTGTTTGCGGGCGAAAGCGGAGTCAAGTATTTTTTGAGCGGCATCTTCGCCTTGTTCGATGGCGATTTCTACGGCGTGTTTGGCAAGATCAAGCAGACGTTTGCTTTCTTTACGTGAAGCAAAGGATTTCTGAACCTTGGCTGCAATGTGCTTCTGCGTTTCCATCGGCAATTTGGGGATAACAACATTCTTAATTTCGGATGGTTTCCAGTGTTGAATAATGGAACCGCCAGCATCCCGTTCTGCCTGGAGTTTAACAATAATTGAGTTAAGCACCAATGTTAAATAATCTGGCAAAAAGTTGTCATCTGTAATCGTTAAGTGTAATAATGCTCCTGATGTGATTACATCTAAATCCTCTTCCACTTTATAAGCTATACCGACACTACCATCTTTGGAAAGCAGAATAGTATCCTTTTTAGGAGTGAGATTTTCAGAATAGTACGCCATACGATCAAGGTGAATTTCAGGAGGCGTAATGCCGAACTTTGTTATATTTGAAACCCGAACAAATGGGATTCCTGAATCTTGGTAAGCCTCACTTCCTGGTTCTATAGACTTTTTAATGCGGACAATATCGCCCAATATTGATTTCTCGAAAGGTTCAAGATGTTTCAAAAGATCATCATATTTCGGTTGGTAGTACTCTGCATCGGTACGTCGTTCACGCATTATATCACTGAATTTCGCCGTATACGATAATGGATGGCTTAACTTCAAATCACCTTCTTTCAACGCAGAGGATAATAATTCCTCCGCAGAAGCATAAGATATTCTCGCCTCATGATTTTTTTTGATTGCTTCCTGAATAAGAATATCAACCTTTTGCAAAACTTTGTCAGAAAGATCTGGGATACGAATTTTTGACAAGTCACGGAGAATCAACCCCATTTGGACTGCACCTCGTGTATTCCTTTTGATTTGCAACTGTCCAAATTTTGTTGCCAAAAATGCTGCCAATGCAAACGGGCTATAAGGCGATTTTTTCCGTAGAATCGCAATTTTGCAACTTCCTGTTGCATCGCCGATCCCATGTGGTACGACGGATAAGCTCCCAATAGTGCCCACTATCGATAAAAGAACATCTCCCTCTCTAAAATGGGAGCGTTTCATCAGGTTCGAATCATAAATACTGTGAGGTATTTTTACTGGAGTTGCATTTTCCAGAAAAAAATCATTCACATCCTGTCCTCGATAATAAGGCACATCTCCGCTATCTGAAAACCAATGCGAGACCGTCATGTGGTTACCATCGGAGACAAAAAACTTCTCTGGCAGCGAAAAAGTTTTGATAGAGTCTAACTTGCGATCGTTCTCCAAATATATTGGAAGAAAGTACTCGCCGTCAATGCGGTCGCATCCTAGTATCTTTGCTAGAGATGTTGTACTCCATACCGCCATCAGTCTTCCCTCCAAAAATCAAGCTTTTGGTCCTGGGCGAAACGAACAAATGCTTCTGCAATGCAGAGTTTTTCTTCGGAAATGGAGGCTGCGTTTTTAAGTGCGTCTGGTGCAATGTCGTAGTTGACAAGATCCTGGTCTATGACAAATTGTCCCTTCGCATCACGTGCAAAAGCTCCGCTTGCGTCTGTACGGTAGACATATTCTCCGGAATTGTTTTTTCCTCCGCGTTCACTCACGGCCATGAAAATGGGATAGTCAAGTCGCTTTGCAACTTCGGTCGCGATCCAGCGAGCGCGAAGGGTTTCGACGACATCGCATTCGTCGCGCATGAGTTCGAGTCGTCCACGATTCGTTAACATTTGCATTTCACGTTTCATTACAGGCAGGGATTTTTCAATGCATTTAAGTTCCGCCTTGATGTCCTTTTGGCGTACCTTACATTTTTGAAGCTCTACTTCATAGGCAGATTTTGTTTCATTGACTCGCAACGTTTGTTCACTACCGGAGAATTTCTTACGAATCTCCGAGATTTCTGCCTTTTGTTGCTCCTTAAGGGCCTTGATATCATTATCAAGTTTCCGGAGCTTCTCTCCTAATCCACCGCGATTCTCCTCAAATGAATTGATCCGGACGGTGAGTTCAGCCAACTTATCTTCGGGGGTTGAAAAATTTTCTTCCTCTCCTCCTTCGCCTGACTCTTCTTTGTCTGGTTCGCCGTAAAACTCATTCATCACATTGAGGATGTCATCGGGAATCATATCATCCTCTATCGTGGACGGCAATGTGTTGAGAAGTTCCCTAATCTCCACGCCGTAGTCGGGGCAATCTTTCTCAACTTCTTTTTCCTCCCGTTCGATTGCCTCTAATTGTGCCTTCGAATACTTTTGTACAAACAGGACGGAGGTCTTGGTGCCAGTATGAGGCTTGAAGGTGTTGCCATGCAATCCAACCACCGCCAATAACCGGGCGCGCTTAAGAATCCATTCTCTAATGAACGCGAGTGAGGAATTGTTGAACTTACCCTGCGGAAGCACAATGGCGGCACGACCGCCCGGACGAAGCATCTTGAGAATGCGCTCGATGAATAGAACATCACGTTCTTCTTTCGGTGCTTTGCTGTTACCGGCACGTTTCAGGGCGGGCTTGGCGAGATCATAATGAGAAAGCATCTTGCGATCTTTGATTTCGCCCGCAAACGGAGGATTGGCAAGAACAATGTCAAATTTTAATTCATCGAAATATGTCCACGCTTTTTCATCATCGTTCAGGGGTTCATTTTCAGGTATTCTTACTGCAGTGAGCTTGCTGTCACGAAGCCCTTGCATGAGGCGTTTTCCGGAATTGTTCTCAAACCAAGACTTTGGCTCTATGCTACTAACATCGGGACCAAAAATTCGCGTATGTCCGTCTCCTGCGATGAGCATAAGCGCACGGGAAGTCTTGGCGGCACGAGCCTCAAAGTCAATACCCCAAAGATATTTCGAGGCATAACGGCTCATTCGGTCAGTACGGGTTCTGGAGTCGCTTGCCGGATAGCACCACTCCATCGCATGAAGTAGAAATCCGCCAGAACCACATGATGGGTCAATTACATATTCATTGCGCTTGGGATTGAGCATCCTTACGCACATTTCGATTACAGGTCGAGGCGTGAAGAACTGTCCTTTTTTCTTCTTTGCTTCGGTAGGAAGCAGATACTCAAACGCATCGTCCATGATGCGCAGATTCGACCCCATCAGGCGGCAGTCCTCAATCGGCCCCACGCACACCTGCAAATGACGTTTGGAAAGTTCAATGTCATCGCTCTCCTTGAAAATTCCTTGCCATTCCTCGCAGGCCTTGTGAAAAAGATCGTTGATCCGGTCGTAGGTGATTCCCTCATCAAGCGACTTGCGAAATTCCACCTTATGGTCTGCACGGACCTCTTCAGCTTGCTTCTCATCCCAGATTTTTGCAAAGATGAGTTTGAATATCTCGTTAAACTCATCCTTGCCGCTATCCGCGAGGACAAGTTCCTCTAGCTGCTCAATGATATGCCTGAAGTTAAATTCGGTCTTGAGTTGTGTCAGTGTGCGGGAACCTTCTAAAACGTCCTTGGGAGCCTGGCCCTTTGCTGGAATGTCCGAAAGGGTATCGTCATAGTTTTCAGGATAAGGGCGATATAGAATGACGCGATCCTGACCATTGGACCATAATGCAGTCGGCGCCCCCTTTGCATTCATGTAACTTTTGAGCTGTTCGATGCCGTCCTTGCGCTTTGGCTTCTTGCACTCAATGATAATCTTCGGGGTAACCTTGTTGTTATCCGTGTAAACAATGATATCTGCAGATTTCGTACCGACCTCTGTCCCAAAGGTAACCGACACCTCAAGGCTTATTTCATCAGCGGAATAATGATAACAATTGATGAGTTTGTAAATCCACAACTGTCTTACGATCTCTTCTGGATTTGCTTTTCCACCCTCTACATATACCTGAAGTTCATCAGTACCGGAGACAAATGGGACAAAACTCTTGAGAAAATACTTTGTCTTTCCGGCATCCTTCCCAGACGTAATTTGCTTTGGATAGATATTGAGAATCTGCTCAATCGGCTTACCAAGATGCTCGAACTCCGAAAGTTGGAATTGAGTGTTTGGATCCTTGAAGATCGCATTGATGACTTCTTTTGTTGTCATTTTTTATTCCTCATTGAAGCGAACAGCGTACTTGATTTTTTCTAACGTTTTCTCAATTACAACCTATGTCGCACCAGCTGAATTATAAGTCAAATTATTTTTATTTCTCTCTCCTGAATGTAACAACAGAGACCAAATCCGTAGTAATATACTGCATGGAGCCGTGTTTTTCAAGTTAAAACTACGTTTTAATGCTTTTTCTGATGATTACCCAGGAAGGCAAAGATAATACATCACCAAAGTCATTTTTTGTTTATCTTCCTCAAATTGTCTCCCCGGAGAGACAAATAATTTGTTACAGTAGGACTGCTGACAGATTTGTTATTTTTTAGACTCATCATACTTGACAATAACCCATATATTTTGAACATAATATAATTCTGACAGGCGTTTTTACGCTGAAAAATTTGTATTATGGAGGTTTATGAATGGATAAAATTGATCGGATTATGGAGATTACCAATCGGTATTTGGAACGTTTCGGCAAGGCATTGATCGGGATTTATTATTTACCACCGCTGACCGTCATTGACAGCATTCTGCTTTCTACGGATAATCCGGAATACAGCAAGAGTCGATTAAGACAGTTTCTCTATTCTCCCGGATTGAACCAGACGGTTACAGCCAACTGGCATCAACGCACTTTCGGAATGTCCCGGTTGCGGTAATTATTTTGCAAAGTAGCCGCCGTTTTTGGGAGCTCCGCGGAATTCGACTAACTCCTTTTCCCGCAATTGCCGCAGATAGCGTTCCACAGTAGGTCGGCTCTTTTGCATCTGCTTCATCAATTCCGGAACCCGCAAGCCGGAATTATTTTTCAGAATTTGCAGCAACTTTTCACAATCGGAGGTCAATGGAGTTTCGGCAGCCGCAGCGACATCGTCTCCCAGCAATCGAAGCAATTCCCGCAGTGTGTCGATTTCCCGATCGACAATAAAATCAATAAATTTTTCCGGAGTCCGGTGGGCAACTTCCAAGAGGGTGATATATTCAGAACGCAAAATCGGCGGAATGATCGCAACCGGATAACCGTGCCTGATCAGAATCAAATTCATCAGCAGTCTTGCAACTCTGCCATTCCCGTCAATAAAAGGATGGATGAAAACAAAACGCTTATGCACTTCAGCGGCAAGTGTTACCGGGTGCAGCTTATTCTCATTTTTATTCAACCATGCAATAAACTCATCCATTAATGCCGCGATTTTTTCCGGTGCTGGCAATGGATAGCGGCTGCCGCTGATAAAAACTTTCACGCTCCGGAATTTTCCTGATTGCTCCGGATTTATCCGTTTGTAAAAAAGTTCGTGCAGTTTAAGAATATCATTGATTTCCAAATCTTTATCAACTGCCATGGAGTGAATATAATCGTATGCGTCAGCGTGTCCCAACGCTTCGTATACATCGTGCAAAGGTTTGCCATGAACCGTAAGACCATCTTCAATAATAACTTTGGTTTCGGACTCGGTCAGGCTGTTGCCCTCCAATGCGTTGCTCGACCAGGTCAA
>JAZSIZ010000103.1:0-3800 GCA_045534015.1 Victivallaceae bacterium
GCGGCAAGGTCGGGTTTTGCGACGAGTACGCAGAGGGAGTATACGACTGTATTCGACCTCTGCGGCGCAGGAGCAAGGCGCGAGATTGACCACGATGCGCCACCGCAGTAAAGATTTTTCACAAAAATTGGGACAATAACAAAAAATAACTGCCGCAGAATAAATTCACTCCGTTTCCGGCAGAAACTGGTTGGCAAGGTTTGCCACTGCCAGCGAATGGAACTCTTTTTCCGGCACAAAGTCTGCTTTCAGGGCATGGTGGATAACTTTGCAGCCATTGATCTGATCGATGATCTGACTGACTCCGAGCTGTACCGATTCCCGTGCCTTTTCCAGAATTATACCGCGCAGGGAAAACTCCTGCGCCGCAGCTAAAGTCCACTCATTGTAAATACCTATGACATCCGGATGCCAATTGAGCTGCTGACAGCGGTCAAGATAAATACGCATGGAATATTTGCCGTAAAGGATCACTGCCGGCAATTTTTCATCTGCCGGTTTTTCCGCCTGACGACGGTCACTGTGGATCCGGAAATCCGGCTCAATGCCAAGTTTTTTGCAGCTGTCGAGAAAAATTTTCTCTGAATTGCGGTTGTCTATATCCTTGCCGGCAAAAAGACAGAATGTCACTTTACGGTGTCCGAGACGTTTCAATTCCGCCAGAGCTTCCGGCAGAGCTTTGGAATAATCCGGCGAAGCTGAACTCAAATCTGCTCCACTGTTGCCGCACAGTGTGAAAACCGGATATTTCCTTGAAATCAAATTGTTGATCAATTCATGCGGCAATTGCCCGGGGGTGCAGGATGTGATGATCCCTTCCGCTCCTGAAGCCAGAAGAGTTCTGAATGCCTCGGCGGTTTTTTCCGGATCAAAACGGACTACCTGCAAAGAAATTTTATAGCCGGCACGACCGGCTTCCGTCATTGCCGTTTCCACCGCTGCCGCCAGAAACTGGTCGGTCAGCACATCCACGATCATACCGATGACGCCGCTCCTGCCACGCCGCAGAACCACTGCCGCTTCATTGGGCAGATAACCGTGTTCACGGGCGATCTGCCGCACTCTTTGGGCACGCTCTTTTGCATCTTTGCGTTTATCTTTGGTCACTCCGGACAAAGCTCTTTCTGCGGTTTTTTCCGAAACTCCGGCAAGTTTTGCGATCTCTTTTACGGTTATCATCTTACTTGCCTTCCTGTCTGCGGTAGGTCAAAGGTGCTATACCATTGACTTTTTCAAAGGATTTTGTAAAATGTGCCGAATCAAAAAATCCGGTCTGATAAGCTATCTCGGTCAATGACAGTTTGGAATTTTTCAAAAGTTCCTGCGCCCTGCCGATGCGGTAACGCAAAATGTATTTATTGAATGAACACCACGCCACCCGGCGGAAAAGTTTTCCCACATAAGCCGGAGTACGGTTGATGATTTCGCCAAGTATTTCCAAAGTCACTTTCTCCTGATAGTGGTGACGGATATAATCAAGCACAATTTCCATCTCATCATCATTGACAATGCTCGCCAGATCCGGCAGATCGTTGATCCGTCGGTAGATACTGGTGATCAGAAACTGCATAACCGCTCCGGAATAACACTTGTAACCCTCATTCTGATCGGCAAGTTCACGCTCCATTACCGAGAGCATGGAGCAGAGCTGATCGAGCTGATCGGTTTTGAATATCCGGTAAACTCCCGGCGGGATCTTATCCAGCAATTCTCTGGCAGCTTCACTGAAAATTTCCGGCTTGAACATGATATTGCAGATCTGATGTCCCACCGGAATGGAGAAAGCGTGGCTGTCTTCCGGAGTACATAAGAAGATGCTTCCGGCATAAACCGAATAATTTTTCCCCCCTACTGCACAACTGCCGCCATCGGTCAGTGCAATCATTATCTCATAACAATTGTGCCGATGCTCCTTTTCCAAAGGACGGGACTGCATCTCTTTCCATACAGCCAGAGGCCAATCTGAATGACAGTGAGGATATATATCGTATGTTTTCATAGACATTTTATTTTTCTCCATTAAAATATAGGTGCAAATGAAAGTTTTTTCAAGTTTTGTAAGAAAAATAATCGAAAATGGTATTCTTTTACAAAAAATTTTTTAAAATTTACAATTATTTTCCTCCTTTGTGGTGTATAATATAGACATGTCAAAACTTCAACTATCAACAATGGAGAGAAAAAAATGAATACTTTACCGTCAAAAGAGATCCTGAAAGACAAAATCCTCGGCTGCTGGGTCGGAAAAAATATCGGCGGTACTCTGGGAGCCCCGCTGGAAGGCAACACCGATATGCACAATGTCAGCTGGTATCTCAAAGATCCTGCCGGAAATCCGCTGCCCAACGATGACCTTGATTTGCAGCTGCTCTGGCTGGTAATGGTCGATTTTTACGGATTTGAACACATCACTCACCGCCACTTCGGCGAAATGTGGCTCCATTCTATTGCCGGACCGTGGGGCGAATACTCCAACTGCCGCTTCAACTGCCAGCTGGGATTTTTCCCGCCGCTTTCCGGATCCTGTGACAATGACGGTCTCAACCGCAGCAACGGAGCATGGATCAGAGCGGAAATCTGGGCGTGCCTGTGCGCCGGTAAACCGGATGATGCCATCCGTTATGCGTATATGGATTCCAGCTGTGACCATATTACCGACGGTATCTATGCCGAAATGTTCGTTGCCGCCATGGAAGCTGCCGCTTTCTGCGAATCAGATATCCGCACTCTGATCAATATCGGTCTGTGCAAGATTCCTGATCAGTGCCGTCTGCGTGAAAGTATCGAATTGGCGATCAAATGCTACGATGAAGGCAAAAGCTGGCAGGAAGCCCGTACCGCAGTGGTAAAACTCAATGAGGATATGGGTTGGTTCCAGGCTCCAGCCAATGTTGCTTGCGTGGTGATCGGTCTGCTCTATGGTGAAGGTGACTTCGGCAAATCCATCTGTACCGCCGTCAACTGCGGTGATGATACTGACTGCACCGCCGCCACTGTCGGCGCACTGCTGGGTATCATCATGGGTGAAAAAGCCATTCCCGGCAACTGGAAAGATCCCATCGGCAGTGCGATCGTCCAGCATTCGCTGAATAAATTCTCCTGTCCGGTTCCTTTCCCGCAGTCACTGCCTGAACTTACCGGCAGAATTATCCGTCAGCGTGAGATCGGCGAACTTTACAATCCGGATTTTGTGGTACCGGACAGCGACTTTTTCAGCCGTGAAGCTGCCGGGAAAATCTGGAACAAATCTCCTTATGAATTGAGCTTCAAAAATCTTTTCACCACCGTTCAGGTCGAATATCTTGATACTCCGTACCTTGCTCCGGGAAAACCGTGCCGTCTGCATATCAAACTGGATGACTCCATTTCCGGTACGGCGGTGGCTCATTTCAACTGGCAGCTGCCTGCCGGATATACTTCCGACAGCGAAAGTTTCCAGATCGGTATACGCAACTACTGTCAGTCTGATTTCATCACCACCATCACTCCGCCGGAAGAAATTCCGGAAAGCATGATTTACATCGATCTGGAAGTATCTTCCACGGAACATCAGTTCCCGACGGTGATAACTGTTCCTTTCAGACGTGCCGGATCGACCAACTTCCCGAAATTCAAAATGAATGCCGGAACTGATGACTACCGCAAAATGGTCGCCATCATGAAAAGCAGCAAACAATTCTGCAACTGAATTGTGCAAAATAACCGCAAAAGGCAGCATCAATCAATTATCTGCTGCCTTTTGCACTTTTCTGGAACTGAACATGAAAGTGACAGCCCTGTTTCTTTGCAGGGGGCTAACG
>JAZSIZ010000052.1:0-9060 GCA_045534015.1 Victivallaceae bacterium
GGGGAGGAAAATCCCCCGCAACCCCCTCGCACCTGCGCCTTTCAGGCTCGGTGCATTACTGACGGTTTGATTGCTTACCTTGCTGCAACACTTTAAATAGCTCAAAACAACTGCATGAGCAGAATCTGTATTCTCCGGCAACTTTCAATGACAGTGCCGGAGAAGTGTCTGCAACTACCGGAAAATGAACAGAAAATTCTTCTGAACGGATTTTTTATTTGTTAAGGGTTTGGCAACAGCCCCACTGAAAAAAATCTTTATCCGACAAACTTTGATCACTTGCCGGCAAGCTCTTTTTTGAGCTTGGCGGCGCAATTACTGGTAATAACATCCACGCCCAGATCCATAAATTTTCCGGCTTTGGCGGCATCGTCGATCGTCCAGACGGCAAAATCGTATCCGGCACGGCGCAAAGTATCAACATACTCCTGATCGATGTTGTCCGCGGCGTAAATATCCACGCCGTCAGCATCACATGCCATCAAAAGCCCGATCACCTGATCAGCAGGAATCGCCGGATTGCCGCTGATAAGCAGCAATGCTTTTCTTTCCGGGGCGATCGTCTTGAAGTTTCTGATCACATCCTCGTGGAATGAAATTATGATCAAATCTTCCGGAGCAATTCCGGCGGCGTCCGCCTGATCGATGATTGCCTGCGGCATTGCCGGATCAGTCACTTTGATCTCCACCAGATATTTTCTGCCGTTGCCGGCAAATTTCAAAGTATCGGCAAACAGCGGAATGGAAACATTTTCATATCCGGCTTTGCTGTCACACACATCGACTTTGACCAATTCGGCATATTCAGTTTCCGCAACAAACTTTTTCACATTGCCGACCCGTCCGGTGTCGCCGTCGTGATTGCAGACGACCTTGCCGTCGGCGGTAAAATGGACATCACACTCCATACCGTCACTCTGCCGCTCAAAAGAAAGCGCAAATGCCGGGATGGTATTTTCCGGAGCATCCAGAGATTCACCCCGGTGGGAAATAAAGAGGGGATTATCTTTATAAGATGTTTTACAGTACGGGATCACCTTGAATTCAGCGACGGGAGATTCGGGGAATCGGGCGGTGACACACTCCAACTCTTCCGGATGGCGGATCACCACATGCAATCCGTCATCATATTTTTTCCATGCCACAAATATTTCTCCGGCAGGAGTCGGCACCGAACCGGAAGCATTGGTCAAATCAGCGGCAAAGGGTCTGACTTCAAACTTTTTGAATCCGGCACTCAACGGCGTAATACCAAGCAAAACATGTTTGCACACATAAGGCATCACACTGCTCCAGCCGTGACACAGACTGCCGGCAAATCCGAAGTCATCCGCCCCCTGACGGGTTTCCCACAGCGAAGTTGCTCCGGAAAGCACCACCGGTTCGAGGATCTTACGCAGATAATCGATCAAAAATTTCCGTGACCACTCATTGCCTTTCATCATCGCAGTGACCAGATAGTAAAGCGCACTGAAATCGATTCCGCACAATTCGCCTTTGGCAAATTTCATGTGCAGCGGCACGATCCGGTCTGCCGGAACCAGATCATTGGCAAGCATGATTGCCTGAATATGCTCATAACCCCGGTCATCTTTTCCGGCAACTGCAGAATAACACTGCATTGTTTCGCTGAAACAGATTTTTTCCACCGCCTTGCCCAGAGCCTCTGCTTTTTCACGCAGGAATGCGGCACGTTCACTGTTGCCCAGAGAATCATGGAGCTTTGCTGCAGAGCGCATGGCTTCGACAAAATAGACATTATAGGGTGCTTGCGGATGCTCTTTAAGTGAACTTAATTCACCATTCCATTCCGAGAAGTTCCAAATCTTGCTGCCGGTTCCGCTGTGGTACAATTCCGGCATATTTTCCACCTTTTCCGCCAAAGCCGCATCGATTATGGAATCGACCTGATTTATCCACTTTTCCGTCAGCTTCATGGAGCCGCTGTACAGATAATACTCATAAAGTTCAGTTATCCACACCATCGTAAATACCGGAATGGTGATGGTGGTGTATCCCGGTGAAGTCAATTCTAAATAGCGTTTACCATCGTAACTTTTCCCCAGCAGATCAAGACATGCTTCTGCATAGCTGTAATTGCCCCAGATATGATAGCCGTAAAGGATCTGATTGCGGGAGTCGTATGGATAAAGTCCCTGTTCACGCCACGGACAATCCTCGTAATGCTCATGCATGCACAGTTTCAAAGTATCGATGGAAACATCATTTATTTTGTGCAGCAGACGGTCTTCACAGGCAAAACCGCCGGCAGGAGGAAGCGGCACAGACACCGGCAGGATCCCGGCATAACGGAATTTGATTTCAGCGGCATTGCAATTGGTGATGTGGAGTTCCACAAATCTGCCGCCGATGCGCCGGTGGTTGTAAAAGAGATGATTCCAACCGGCTTTGGCGATCAAACGGTCGGTAAAATTACGGTTCCCGACAAAAGAACGGACTCTGCCGTCATCCAGATGTTCGCCGTGGCAGATATCCACCACCGCACCTTCCGGCAGAGCAAGTTCCGCATCAAGAAATCCCACCAGCTCTTTTCCGCAATCCAGAACCAGATAATATCCGTCGGCATCCGCCGGCAGAGGAGCAAGGACAAATTCATTACCGCTGTATTTTGAACAGACAAAACTGCGGCGTACCATATCATCCTGTAACAGTTTTTCATCAAATACACTGAAAAATTCCCGGGGACGGCGGGGTGAAAGATAATCCCTGAAAGCGGTTTCGGCAAAAGTGGCACACTCTGCTTTGCGCTGCAAATAACCCATCTGACAGATAACCGCATCGGCATAAGGCAACTCATCAAGCTGGGGGATCTGCCGCAAGTTATACACCCATTTTTCCGCTCCGGCAACTTTGACTGCCGCCGCCCATGATGAATCATCAAAATCCACAGTTTCATAAGGGACAATTTTGCGGGCATCCTGACAGAAAACAAATCCCAATTGACCGGTGAGTTTACAATTCAATCCCGACTGCATATCAGGAGAAACAGCACATTTCCATGACTCATCCGTGGCGGCAATGACCGTATCACCGCAGCTGATTTCAGCGCAGATAAAGGCTTCTCCGGCACGGTAGGTGAGAAATCTTTCCCCGATATAGTGGACTTCAACAGAAATAATATTTTCACCGGCTTTGACCAGCGGAGTAATGTCACAACGGCTCACTGTCCGGTCGCCGGGAAAATCAGCGAGCTGCTGGATAGGCAAACGGCTGCCATTGACCATGACCATAAAAGTGGAATCAGCAGCTATATCGAGCGTCACTTTTCCGGGATTTTCCGGCAGAGTGAATCTTTTGCGGAAAAGACGGTATTGATCTGAAATTTCTCCGGCGGCACAGCTCCATACCGGAACAGCACAACTGAATAAGCGCATTGTGGTATCCTTTGTCTGTATATTTAATAGGTAATTTTCTTTAAGATACCACTCTTTACCGCTTTTTGCAAGCATTTTCAGCCTTTATCAACGGAGAAAAAGCATCTTTCACCAGCGGAATGAATTTATGACCGTCGTCACCTGCCCCGTGATACTTTCCAACATCCGCAGATAGCCGTCACTTTCCAGAGATTCAAAACTGAATCTGCCGCCGTGAAATGCGGCAAGTGAACCGAAATGTGCCACCGGTTCTTCAGCCCAGTGAAAGTGACCGCCCGCCCAGTAGATCCGGCGGTCAGCTTCTTCCACCAGCACCCGCAAACGTTCCGGTATCTCCAGAAATATCCCGGGAGCGACCTTTCTCGAACAACTCCCCGGATAAGGAACGTGGGAAGCAATCAAAACCACAGAACTCCGGCAGGAAGCAAGCGCATTTTCCAGAAAATCCAGCTGTTCACCGGTGAACCGATGGTCATTCGCCTCCTTCGGGGCAACAGTAATAATGCTCAACTCCGGTGAAACTTCCCGGTATGAATCCGGCTTCTGTCCGGTCTTTTTTTCAAAGAAATCAAATTCCCGGTCAATGGCGCACTCAATAAAAGGGATGGTAAATTGTTTACGCCATGCCAGATAATAATCAAATCCATCGGCTTCACAGGAAAATTCCATGCGCAAAAACTCTTTGCGGGAAACCGCATCGCCCAGATTCACCACCAGATCACAACCGCAACTGCTGATAAACTCTGCCAATTTGCTCATCCGCCGCTTTTCAAAACTTACTGAATTACGGGTATCGCACAAATGCAGATCGCTGATAAACAATATTTTCATACGCACTCCGGATCGCCGAAAAGCCGCTTGTTGCTGGTGACAAATTCCAGCGGCATAAAATCATAACGGGCTACTTCGATCATTTCCGCTTTGCCTGAAGCATCGGCAGAAAAGGTGGATAATGAGCAATTCCAATTATGTTTATCTTTGCCGGTATAACCGGAGCGTTCATAAAAATTCCACTTCAAAGACTGCAAAGATGCCCCGTGGGCGATCAGCAGAATATCTTCAGCCGGAGGAAAAGAGAGCAATTCTTCCACATATTTATCCACTCTTTTGCGTACATCATCCAGCACTTCGACACCCCCCGGAGTCATCCATGGATAGGATAATTCAGCATCATCCGCCACATTGGGAAACACCGCCCGGATCTCATCGATGGTCATCCCCGGGCACGGTGGTTCCGGATAGAAACGCATCTCCTGGATCCGTGGTTCCAGATAAAACTTCAAGCCGCACACATCAGCAGCAATCGCAGCAGTTTGCGTTGTCCGCACATAAGGAGAAGCTATTATCATTCCGTTAAAACCGATTTCTTTCAGATGCTTACCCAGAAATTCCGCCTGCTGAACCCCCAATTTGCTCAAAGCGAAATCCCCGGGGGGAAATTCGTGATTGCTCCCTTGAGGCATTCCATCCAGAGCTGGCTGACCGTGACGGGCAAAACGGATTATCATTTCAACCTCCAATGATTTTTTTCATCAAATCCGGCTTCTTCCAGCCACTTTGTGCGTGATACAGTTTCTACGGCTCCTTCGGGGAAATGGGCGTCTGATCCGACACTGAAAATAATATCATTATCCCGGATACGCCGCCAGAAGTCGATATAAACCTCATCAGACAAACAGCAGCGGTTCATTTCCAGAGCTTTGCCGCTCTCTTTGGCAAGGTGCAGAATATCTTCCAGAAACTTTTCCGGAATCAGCGACCAACTCCACTTTTCAATTGCTCCGCTCTTTTCCCAGCGGATGCCTTCACCGAAAGGATGACCGATGATGTCGATATTGTCATTGTATTTCAAGGCATTGGTGATCCGGCGGTATTCGGTGTGCAAATACTCCTGAAAATCGGGGATCACCGGCGGCGAAGCGTGGACGGAACCGATCACATAATCCAATTGCAAAGTGTCCCTGCCCGCTTTGCCGCAATGGTCGCTGCCGTCATCCAGCAGATCAGCTTCCACGCCGAGAAAGGCATTTTCCCGGTCAAATCCGGCGGCATGGAACTCCGCCGACATCTCAACCAGACAGTGGAAGGGATGGCGGGGAGAAGCATTGCAATGTTCCACGATGCCGACAAATTCATTGCCAGCCGCTCTGGCGGCAGCGATTTGCTCTTTTACCGTGGGGCCGGCAATATCGCCCGGATTTTTTGCCCGGTAAAATGAAGCATGGATATGATAATCACTTTGAATAAGCATGTTTTTCCTCTGGTTCATGCAATCGGATATAATCTACTTTACCACCACCAGAAAGTCAACTGCCAGCGGAGACATTTTCAATATAATTTCCCGTTTTTCACTCAATTTGCCCAATAATACTTTTTTGCCGTCGGCACTCACCCGGTAAACTTTGGCTTCCGGCGGCATCCCCCACTCTTTGCCATCCGGCAACAGCAGGATATTTTCTCCCGGTTCTCTGCCGATATAGGCAATGGCGATCCCGATCGAACCATCTTTGTAAGAACGGAAAACCGTATTGCGCCACGCGGCAACTCTGGTGTTTTTGTGTACTTCGGTGGTGAATTTCCACTCTCCGACAGGCTTTTTGAATTTCAAACTCCGGAGCATTTCACCGGTACGCATATACTCATAACCGGCATCCGCCCGGGCGATGATCATTTTCAAAAACTGCCGGGGAGCTTCCTCTTTCGGCGGAGCCGTGAAAAATCTGCCGGGGATGATCCCTTCCAGATGATCCAGCACGATCGTCCGCAATTCATCATCATCGTAAGTGCCTCTTACGATACGCCCGTGGCTGAGGAAATAATCCCCGTAAAGCACTCTTTCCAAAGGGATCATCCCGTTGAAAGCATGGACGGCATTCAACTTGTAATCCAATATATCTGCAAAACACTCGTTACATGCTTCGCCGCCGATAAAAAGATCTCCGCCCCGCACGGCGGCAAAAGTATCTTCACCAAGTTTGCGGGAAGCAGCATAATCAATATTGCCGCCGCCGCAGGCATGACCGTGGCGGGTGTCAAAGCACTCATTATTGATCTTGGTCTTGCCGAATGTATCCATATACACCCCGGAAAATCCCATTTGCAGACAATGTCTGCTCATTTCCAGAAAACGTCTGCGCCAGATCATCTCGCCCCGGCAGGCAATATAACGCTCGTTGACATAAAGCCGCGGCTTGCCGTCAGCTCCCAGCCGGAGCGCAGGAAACAATTCCCGGTTGCGTTCATCAAACTGATTGAAAATTTCACTTTGCAAATAGACATTTGTCCGCAAACCTTTTTCATTCATCCGCTTCAGGGCATCCGTCAATCCGGGGAAAGGTTCGGCGCAGAATCCGTAATATTCACACACCGGATATGCCTGACGATCCGCCGGAGGTTCGGTAAATGCCGAATAGTGATAGAGTGTACCGGGCAATTTCCTGCCGGGCAGAAACTCCGCCCAGGCATTGCCGATATATTCCATATCAGCCGGAGTGAGATTTTTGCTCTGACGCAGATAATAACGCAGAAAAACCGGAGCTTTTTTCAAAAATTCAGGTACGTCATTAGTATAAACCGGTCCGCGGGATGCCCATTTCTGCTGTTTCCACCATTTGCGGTAAATCACGGCGGCATCATACCAGTCGCCTTTGAAAACCCCAAGCTGGCACTTGAAGGTATTTTCCACCTGATTGCCGCCTTTGCCCCGGTCAACCGGATAACGGCGCAGAAAATGGAGCATCACAGAATACTCCGGCAGATAGACCTGACGGAACTCTTTTTCATTTCCCTCACTGTCAAGCGCATTGAAAATCACCCCGTCACCGGAAACTTCATCATATAATGCGGTCATTTGGAAACGTGCCGCCGAACCGGGGTACTCTTCGTGATCCGGGACAAGCTGCTCCGATACCCGGCGCAATCTCCCACGCCGCCACGGAAGCACCAGAAAACTGTTTTCGGCTTTTCCCGGCATGGTCAATGCCAGTTTCGGATAATCCAGAGTATTGAGCTTATTTTCTTTTGACAGATTTTTTACCGTAATATTGAATTGCGCAAAGCCGTCACTGTTTTTGCGGATCGAGGCATTTACCCGCACTTCCGGCAGATTCCAGATCAACAGCATCGCATCTTTCAGAAAACGGTAACTGAATTTGCCATCATAAGGATTGAGCCACAATGGTTTATCACTGCCGGGCACGATCACTTCAAGTTCCCAGAATGGATACATGCACACCGCATTATCTATCAGGTTGCGGCTGTTTTTCACACTCAGATAAACCGGAGCTCCATTTTTCTTATCCACGGCAAACGCAAAATCACCGGCACGGAATCCCGCCACCTGATCATTGGCAAAACTCCCCTGCTCTTTGGGAACAACATACTTCAAACCGACCGCTTTTCTGGCGAACCACTCCCGCAGCTGTTTGCGCCGGGCTGTTTTTATCCCCTCATACCGCTCATAGGCACGGTACTGGGAAGCCTTTTCCTGTGCCGGAGTAAGTTTTTTCCGCCTGACCGGAAGAGTTTTTTCCGCCGCAAACAACGGAATAAGCCCAAGCAGCAAAAGCAATGCCGGAATTTTTTTCATAACCGCAAATCTCCTTACTTAAAGTCAAATTTGGCATCTTTCGTATTCGGATGCCAGAAAAGCCAGTTGTTCCCGGCTCCTGCACTGTAATAAGTTTTTACCGCCAGCTCATCCGCCTGATATGACCCCACATGACCATCTGCATGACCGGCATTGATACTTTTTCCCGGATGACGGCCGTTCACCGCATCATCCAGAGATTTCATGCCTTCAAATGCCGATGGTTTATTGGAGGAAAATCCCGGCAGATAAGCGTACTGTTTGACTTTTGAATTATTATGTTGCGCCATCTGCCAATTTATCCGGTGCCTGCCGGCATCCATAACTGATCCGAGCTGCGATGGAGAATCTATGCCGCTGTTCTTGCGCACGGGAGCTGTTTCAGAGGTGCGGTTGATCCAGAGGTGAATATCCTGATTCCAACCGTAATTCATCGTCAATATACCATCGCCGCGCTTGTTTTTATTTTCTGCCGTAACTCCCGGGCAGAGATATACGGAACTATCATCCACATCAGTGTTTTGGGCAAGATACGGATGAAGAAAATCATTGAAATACCAGGAGCCGTCTGTCAAAAATTTTCCAGACGGCGGAGAATATGGCGCCGAATCCATCTGAAACGGCACAAAATAATCATCATTGCCCCCGGAATACATCATCGCCGCATTGCAGATGTTTTTAATGTTGCTGACACAACTGGCATTCTGCCCGCGCAATCTCGCTGAATTGAGCGCAGGCAGCAATATCGCCGCCAATATCGCAATGATTGCAATCACCACCAGCAATTCTATTAAAGTGAATGCGCTCTTGGGAAGAGGGGAAAAACTTCTTTTCACGGGAAAAGAGGTTTTTCCCCTCTCCCCAAACCCCACTCCCCTTTTCAAGAAAAGCGGACTTCTTTGTTGAGTTGTATGTGCCAGTTTGCGGGTAAAAAAATGCTTTTGTGATTTCATTTTCTGCTCCTTGTTCAAAATCAGATAAAAGATTGACCTGAACATAAATATACACTTGTTTTTTGTTGAAAACCTTGATTATTTTGTCAAAAACCAGTAGTTTTTCGCCAAAATATCCGTTATC
>JAZSIZ010000131.1:0-6481 GCA_045534015.1 Victivallaceae bacterium
GATAACGGATATTTTGGCGAAAAACTACTGGTTTTTGACAAAATAATCAAGGTTTTCAACAAAAAACAAGTGTATATTTATGTTCAGGTCAATCTTTTATCTGATTTTGAACAAGGAGCAGAAAATGAAATCACAAAAGCAATTTTTTACCCGACAACCGGCACATACAACTCAACAAAGAAGTCCGCTTTTTTTGAAAGAGAAAGGGGGCGCGGGGGAAAGGGAAAACTTTTTTTCCCGTGAAAAAAAGTTATCCTTGTCCCCCGCACACGCATTCACTTTAATAGAATTGCTGGTGGTGATTGCTATTATTGCGATATTGGCGGCGATATTGCTGCCTGCGCTCAATTCAGCCAGAGCGCGGGGGCAGAGTGCCAGCTGTCAGAACAACCTGAAAAACATTATTTCGGTAATGACGATGTACAGCAGTGATTTTGAGGATTATTGTCCGCCCAGCACCATCAAACCGGGGAGTGCCGACATCAACTGGGCGGCGACGATGGTTCTCAGCGGTCATCTGGCGGACAGTTCACTGCTGGTTTGTCCGATAACTTACAACTACAAATATGCGGAAGATGCTTTGAAATTCATTCCAAAAACTGCCGGAGAGAAAGATAATCCCTGGCAATACAACTGGATCACTTACGGCATGAATCTGGGTATCGGAAGCAACTGGGTCAACACTACATTGGCGGCAACATTGCCCTCTTTGAAACTGGGCAATGCCAAAAACTCTTCCAATACGGTGGCATTTGCCGACAGCCGTGACTTCAGCAACTCTGCTTTGGCTGGGTATCATTGGTTGAATTGGTACAGCTCTGAAACTGCCAAACGCGTGGAAGACCGCCACAATGATGCCGCCAATATCGCCTGGCTGGATGGTCATGTTACTTCGCTGGTCAATGGAGCGGCGATCACCGGCAAAGAGGATAACGGCAGCACTTCCGACCGGAAAAAACTGCGCTATATGAATCCTTATTTTGAGGAGTGACCATTTATGTTCAGCAAAAAATTTTCTTTACTGCTGTTGGCTCTTTTAAGTTTTTCTGCGGCATCCGGAATGGAGTGGGATTTTACCAAAAGCGGCAGTTCATGGCGCATCATCAATGCCGCCAAAAAGGAATTCACCTCTGACGGGTTGGTATTGGAAACTCAAAAAAACTGTTGGCTGTTTTCGCCGCAGGCAGGTTTCAAGGCGGCGGAATTTCCCATTATGGAAGTGGAAATAAAATCAGCTCAAAATACCAATGCCTACTTCTATTTCCGCAATCCGGATAATAAATTTGCTGCCGATAAAGGATTGCGTATCAAGCTGCCTGCGTCATCAGATTTCCAGACTTTGCGTCTGGATTGCCGCATGTCGCCGAATTGGAAAGGCGTGATCGAGCAATTCCGTTTCGATCCGGGAACTGCTGCCGGGAATAAGGTCATTATCAGAGCCATCCGTTTTGTGCCTGCTCCGCAGAAAAAAGCTCCGCAGCCGCCGGTTGCCGCCACCGGGGAAACGGTGTGGAATTTTGCCAACGGCATACAGAACTGGCGCGTGGTAAATGCCCGTAAATATGAAATTGCCGGCGGCGTATTGAAAATAACCACCGACAAAGCCAGCTGGTGTTTTTCACCGGCCTTAAAGATCGATGCCGCCAAATGCAAAGAGCTGGAATTGGTTGTAAGAAGTGCCGCTGACTGCAAAATCAATATCTATTTCCGCAATCCGGAAAATCATCTTTCTGAAGCCAGGAGGCTTTCGGTACCGCTGAAAAAATCTGATGTGTTTCAGGTCATCCGCATCGACTGCCGTAAATCAGCCAACTGGAAAGGGGAGATTGCCCAAATCCGCCTTGATCCCGGACATATTTCCGGTAATGTTGTGGAAATCAAAGAAATACGCTTTTGCAACCCGACTTTTGGCATCGTACCGAACAGCGATTTTTCCCGCCGTAATGCCGATGGCAGACCGCAACCGGAAAAATGGTATGGAGACATTATCCGCACCGACAATGGTGCGATGATCAAAGCCGGCGGCAAAGCGTACTCGGAATGGGTGGAAATAATTAAGCCTGAATTGCTTGATTTTGCACTGAAAGATACAGGAAAAGTGAAGTATCAGGTCGTATTCCGTGATATTTCCGGTAAAGTTATCGGCGATTTACCGGCTGCCGGGATAGTTGATGTACCTTTGCAAGCAGCCGCATTCCGGGTGAAAATAGTCAATGATTCCGCCGCAGATGCTGTGATCAAAGAAGTTCGGGTAACTTTTGTTGAACGTCCCCGTCCCCGGTGGAGCAGTTCATGGGTCTGGAATAAAAAAGTCGGAAAAAATGTTGAATTGGCGGCGTTTTTTCTCCGTGAATTTGAAATAGCGGATCTTGACCAGGTGATTTCCGCCACCTTGCAGGGCACTGCAGATGATATGGTTACTTTTGCCGTCAATGGTCATTTGCTTTCCGGAAGCAACAGCAGCAATTGGGGGGCTCCGGATCATTTTGACATCAAGCCGTTCCTGAAAAAAGGCAGAAATGAAATCCGGTGCAAAGTCATCAATGCCGGCGGTCCCGGCGGTTTGCTGATGGAATTGCAGATCACCGGCAAAGATGGCAAAACCGCTTTGTATGGTTCAGATAAACTCTGCCGTACATGGCATATAAAAGCTGACGATGATATTCTTGCTTTCAATTGGCAGAATGTTCCGGCGGATGAATTGGTTACGGTCGCTGAACCAGGCGGATGGCCCTGGGGCAATATCGCTTATGTGCCGGTGACGGCGATACCGGGTAAACTGACGATCAGCGATCTGCCGGAAAATGTTTCAGAAAAGAGCAAAGGCAGATTCAAAATGAGTTTGCAACTTGATGATAAGCCGGAATTTTTCCGCCGGAAACACTTCAACTTCACTTTGAAACTGAAAAGTGACCGTTATACAATTTTGCTTTTTGACAAAGTTATTGACGGTAATACCATTGACAAAGTTATTGATTTCGGTGCCATTGATTATGATTTTTCCTATCTGCCTGCCGGTAATTATCAGCTTCAGGTGGAAATGGATTGCATCATCCTCGAACAACCGGCGCAAAAGCTCATTATGACCCGTAATGCTCCGGTAAAACCGGCGGAAGTGAAAATCGTCAACCGCAATGGCATACCGCAACTGCTGATCAATGGTACAGATCTGGTTTTTCCGGATTGTCACCTTGCCAATCTTGACAAATCGACCAATAATTTGCGTCAGATCAACAACGCTGTTGCCAATGGTTCACAATGTATCTGGCTGCACTATGCTTCATGGAAGTATAGTGACGGTATGAAAGGTTTTGATTTCAGCGGATTGGATGATATGTGCGCCAATGTGCTGGTGCGGAATCCGGGAGCTTACATTCTCATCTGCGTTTATGTCGATTGCGTGGGAGTTGCCGATATGCGCATGAAGTGGGCTCCGCAGAACCGCAGTGAATTGGCGCGGCTGGAAAATGGTTCCACCTGGATAAGAAACTATTCCAATACTCCGGAAGAATCCCCTTCCATGGCATCTGAAAAATATCTTTCAGAGGGGGCAAGAATGCTGACTGCTCTTTATAACCATCTTGCCGCCCAGCCTTACGGCGCGAAAGTTATAGGTATTCTGCCGGGCAGCGGATTGACCTGGGAATGGATGTACTGGGGTTCGCAGAAAGGTGATTACGGCGATTACAGTGAACCATTTCAAAAGGCTTTCAGGCAATGGGCGTTGAAGCGGTATGGAAGTTTGGCAAATGTCAATAAAGCATGGAAAAGTTCTTTTGCCGATGAAAATGCCATCGTCATTCCCTCTATCGCCGCCAGAAAAAGCGTGGATTTCGGTGATTTGCGGCTGCCGTCAAATACGCAATACCTGATCGACTTTCAGGAATTTTTCTCCGATGTGGTATCCAATGCGGTGCTTCACTTCACCGGAACGGTCAAAAAAGTTTCCGGCGGCAAACTGATTTCCGGAGCATACTACGGCTATACCAATTTTCTGATGAACAGCAATCTGTCACACAATACCGGACACTTTGCTTTGCGTAAGGTTTTGCAGTCGCCGGATTTCGATTTCCAGACAGCTCCAAGCCGCTACAGCGACCGCGGCATGGGCGGAGCCGGTGGATTTATGACTCCGGAAGCATCGGTTGCTCTGCACGGAAAATTGTGCATTACAGAAAATGATATACGCACGGTACACGCGAATAATCCGATCGGCAAAGTCAATACTCTTGCCGCTTCCAAAGCGGTACTGGAAAGGGAAGCTGCCATGTGTGCAGTTTCCGGCGGCACGGTACGCTGGTTTGACTTCTCTTTGGGGTGGATCAATGGTGATATAAGGTTGGCGCAGGTCGGCGGTAATATTGCCCGGGTGCGGAAAATTCTGGCAGGCTCCGGTATCAAAACGATTGACCCGGAAAATTCCGTGGCAGTTTTCAGCAGTGAAAGAGCAACCTGTTACACATCTTTTGACAGCTTGCTTAATTCCCAGTTTGTGAGTATGGCATATCGGGAATTTTTCCGTTCCGGTGCCGGATTTGACTGCTTTTTGCTGGAAGATATTGAAAAAGTTCCCCCGTACCGCAATTGGATATTCCTGAATGCTCTGCACTTGACCGAAGGTCAGCGGCAGGCGATCGCAAAAGCCAAAAGGAATGGTAATCTGCTGATTTTCCATTACGGCGTGGATGTTATCGGTCAAGAGCGGGTCACTCCGGAAAAGATGAGTGAAATTCTGGGATTCCCCGTAAAAATGCGCCGGGATAATTATCCGCTTAATGCTTCGGCAACAGTCAATGGCGTGTCAGCGGAATTCCGTTTTGCCCGGCGGGTCGATCCGCTGTTTGTTGCGGAAGAAAGCAGCGGTGTGGAGGTGCTGGGCAGATTCAAAGACGGAACACCGGCTCTGGTCAGGAAAAAATTTGCCGATCACACGGTGGTGTTTTCCAGCGTTCCGGGTATCCCGGCAGACATCCTGCGGGAATTGCTCAAAGATAACGGCGCAAGAATTTACAATCCCTATCCGGGAGATGTCACCTGGGCGGCAGACCGGGTATTCAGCGTACATACGGTTGACGGCGGCAAACGCAGATTTCCGGCACCGGGTTCAGCCGGAGCAGTTGAATTATTTTCCGGAAAAGTGTACAAAGTTACCGGCGGATACTTTGATTGTACCCTTGATAAAGAAAGCACGGTGATGTTTATGCTGGAAAAGTGACCCGCACTCACAGCGGGTCTTCTGCTTCCAGTTTATCCAGTGCCGCCTGACAGCCGTCAAGGAATTTTCCCCACGCTTCCGGATCATAAAACGCCAGTTTATTGCCCGCCAGAAGCTCCTGATATTTTTCCGGAGTCTGATTCTGATTGGCGTGATTACCGATGAAAACATCCACCTTTTCCTGACGGCAGCGGGCGATGGAGCTGCGGAAAGCTCCCCGCCAGTCTTCGGCTTCAAGGGCATATTTTTTCACATACCATGACTGCATGGTATTCAATCCGGCTCCGCCCATGGTTCCGGCGCGGTAGATTCTGTTCTCAAATTCAATATCCCAGAAAAATGAGAATGTTCCGGCAGTGTGTCCGGGAGTGGCGACACAATCGATACAGACATTGCCCAGAGAAATCTTATCCCCGTCATAAATCAGATGATCCGGCTCAAAAGTACCGTGGAACTTCATCTCATACTCCGGAGCCCAGGTCAAATCACTGCGCTTACCGTTGACCATTTCCAGATCTCCGGCACCGATAAACGTTTCCGCACCGGTCAGAGAGGCAAGGGCTTTTGTAGCAGCGGCATGGTCAATATGTCCGTGGGAGTGAACGATGAACCGCACATCAGAAGGTTTGAAGCCGCAACGGTAAATATTGTCGATCAAAAGATAAAGCCCTTCCTGATAGCCGCTGTCAAGCAGGATGAGTCCGTCACCGGTATCGATCAGATGCGTCGATGCCGGCCCCATCCCCACGAACCAGGTATTTCCCAGTAAATTGAAAGGCTCCATCGCTTTTTCCCACGGATATTCCATCATAATAATACCTCTTTTATTTTTTGTGAAAAATCTAACCTGCGGTGGCGGCTTGCGAAGTCGGAGGCCAAGCGGTCTTAGGAAGACAACATATTAGGACAACCCCTTGGCGCACAGAACGACATGGCTACGACCCGACTTCCTTAAGATCACGCAAACCGGCTGGTTCATACGTCGGCCATGACGCCATCGCCGCAATCGCTCCGTTCGTCGCGTTCATCACGATTCCCCACGCCGTTTCCGCGTGATTGGTCGCAACGGCCTTTATCAGCGCATCCGCGAGGATATTCTGAATCAACGGCACAACGGTTGTCATCACGCTTCCGCCGTGTACCGGCGTCGCACGGGCGATCTGCTCCGCGCGGCCCGCGTCTCTGACGATTTCACCGTTCCTCCCCGCAAGAAACTTATTGCACGTGTATTCTATACCGCAAGCCCCTTGCACAGCTCCCTCACGC
>JAZSIZ010000153.1:0-23985 GCA_045534015.1 Victivallaceae bacterium
TAAGCTCCTTGTTGTTTTATACGGTTGGCGAACCATATATAAAATAGCATGGAGCTTGCCTTTTGTAAACTTGAAGCTGAAGCTATTCGGTAACATACCGGCTCAGCCGGTAGTTTTTTTACGCTGAAGCAATATAAAAAAGAGGGCTGCCACTTCGGTGACAGCCCACTTGTGTATCGGCAGCTTATTTTTTGATCAGGATATTTTCCGGTGCCGCATAGAATATGGGCAGACAGGGTGCGCCGAGACGCACTTTATGATCTTCCATGCCGTAAAGGTCAAGCACCCAGATTTCATCTTTGGCAGTGGGAGTCCGTTTTGCGTAGAGGATTTTGCCGACACCGGATCTGACCACTTTATCCATGACTTTGTTTTCGGCATTGAGCAAAGATGCGGTCACCCATTCGCCGCCGGCTCCGGCAACTTCCACCTTGACTTCCGTGGCAGAAGCAGGCACGACGAAATACATCTTTTTCTGACCGTAGATCAGCGGGAGCGGCTGATCGGCAAGGATTCCCTGTCCGGGGTGATCGGCATGAAGCTGAACTCCATGGTGACCGAAACGGACTTCAAAAATGTAGACCCCCGGACCATTGGCTTTCAGGTTGTAAACGTACTCATTATTGATCACTTTGGGAACATTGACGGTTTCCACCAGCGTATCACTTTTATCCCGCACCGTGATTGAACCGTAGATCGCAGCCGGACCGATTTGGCGGAATGTGAAACGTATCGGATAGACTCCGGCGGCGGGAACCGCCTGAATGAAGCGGAATTTGCCGCGGATATTCATATTTTTCAGACCATCTTTTCCCGCAACAGCATTGGCGGCTTTCAACTCTTTGGGCTGGATCGCTATAGTTTGGATATTTTGCCGTTTGGATGGATCGGAAACATTTTTCTTCATGAAAGCTGCGGAATCAAATTTTTTCATTGCCCCGGCATTTTTGCCGTACACAAAATTGAACTCACATTTGGCAATTCCGAAGCCTTCCATACACTCAAACTTCAGCGGGACCGGGGAGGCGGTGAAAAGTTTTACATTGTCTATGCAGATATTGGCGGTGTCGTGGGGAGCATCCGCCAGAATGGAGAATACGCCGTTTTTATCATTAAATTCACTGTTTTTGATAACGAGTTTCAAATTGCCGCGCATCGCTTTTAAGGCAGTTGAACTGCTGTTGCCGGTGAATTTACAGTTGTCGATAACGATTTCTCCGGAAACTTCACCGACATTGATGGCAAGTCCGGCTGAACGGTTGTTGCTGATGGTACAGTTTTTAACGGTGATGGAAACCGGACGGGTAATATCTTTTTTCAGCGTGAGCAGGTGAAAGAGCATACCGCTGGAAGCGTTGTTGGAAAAGTCGCAGTTTTCCACCAGGATATTGACCAGAAAGTTGGTCGGTCCATTGGGTTCAAAGTCGATGCCGCAGGCGGGGGGAGTTCCGGAAGTGTTGATGAATCTGCTGTTGCGGATGATCATATTTTCCGCTCCGATGATGCTGATGCCCTGACGGTGGTGATTGTCGCAAATCACGTTGTCGATCAGCACATTTTTGCATCCGCCAAGCCCGTTGAAAGCACCTACATAGATCCCGTCGCCGCCGGAGCTTTTAAGGGTCAGGTTTTTGACGGTGATATTCTCACTGCCGGTCATGGAAATACACATGCGCCATTCGGCGTGGCGGTAGCGGGTATGATCCTGATAATCGGATTTATTCATTTCCAGCACGGCATATCCTTCGCCGCGGAATATCACATTTTTTTGACCGGCGATCCTGAAAAGGCTGTCGGTGGAGCCTTTGAACTCATTTTTTTTCGCCTTGACTGTCACCTTGTCCATGAAGACCACTTCCACATTTGACGGTACAGAGACCGGACAGATGATGTAGTCGAATCCGGGATTATCCACGATGATCTTTTTTGCACCGCTGGCAAAGGCGGCGGTGAATGCGGCAGTGGCATCTTCTCTGCCCGGATTGAATGCGCTTACTTTGACCTCTGCCGGGGCGGCGGCAAAGAGTGCTGCGGTCAGAAATGCCGTACAGATAGCAACGAATCTTTTCATTTTTCTCCTTTGTTTTTGTGGAACGATGTACCTGTATATATTATACGGTATGATTATGGAATTGCGAATAGATTATGTGGCAAAAACATGTATTATGTGGCAAAAACGTGTTGATCTGCATCGCCCGGAATATTTTCCGCGACAATTGATATATTATGGTGAAAACGGTCGTTTTTGCCAAACACTTCGCCGCTGTCGCAAATAGAGCTTGACAACTTTTCCGGAAGAGGTTATATTATAAGATATGTATATTTTTCAGAGAGGTGATCATGGCACGTTTGTGGAATTGCCTCAACAGATAAAGGAGTTTTTTATGGCTGAAAATATCACCAAAAGTGAGTCGCTGGATTTTATCCGCGAGATCATTTCCAACGATGTTAAAAACGGCAAACACGGCGGTAATGTCGTCACCCGTTTCCCTCCCGAACCCAATGGCTACATTCATATCGGACATGCTAAAGCTCTCTGTCTGGACTTCGGTGTGGCGCAGGAATTCGGCGGCAAATGCAATTTGCGTATGGATGATACCAATCCGACCAAAGAAAATACCGAGTATGTGGAATCTATCATCAATGATGTACGCTGGCTCGGTTTTGAACCTGCTGCGGTTCTCTATGCCAGTGATTACTTTGACCGCATGTACGATTGCGCCGTTGAATTGATCAAAAAAGGCAAAGCTTATGTCTGCACTTTGAGCAATGATGAATGGGAAGAGTACAAAGGCAATCTTCAGACTCCGGGTAAAGATTCCCCCGGACGCAGCCGCTCTGTCGAGGAGAACCTCGACCTTTTCGCCCGTATGAAAGCCGGTGAATTTGAGGATGGTGCAATGGTTCTGCGTGCCAGAATTGATATGGCTTCTCCCAATATCAACATGCGAGATCCGGTGATCTACCGTATCCGCCGCATCCACCACTTCCGTCACGGGGATAAGTACTGCATCTACCCGATGTATGATTTTGCTCATCCGCTGGAAGATGCCTTCGAGGGGATCACCCATTCGCTCTGCACTCTGGAATTTGAGATTCACCGCCCGCTCTACGACTGGGTTCTGGAAAATCTGGACTTCCCCGAGCCTCCGCACCAGTATGAATTTTCACGTCTTAATCTCACCTACACTGTGATGAGCAAACGCAAACTTCTGCAGCTGGTCAAAGAAAATTATGTGGATAACTGGGACGATCCCCGGATGCCCACTATCTGCGGTATGCGCCGCCGCGGAGTCCCTGCCGCAGCGATCCGCAAAATGTGTAAAATCGTCGGCGTTACCAAATTCGACGGCACCACCGATGCTGCTGTGCTGGAGCATTGCATCCGTGAAGAACTCAATGCTTCTGCTTCCCGTTACATGGCTGTGCTTGATCCGTTGAAAGTCACCATCACCAACTTCCCCGAAGAGGGCGTCGAGCCGCTTGATGCCGTTAACAATCCGGAAAATCCGGATGCCGGCAGCCGCAAGATCAATTTCAGCAAAACCCTTTACATCGACCGTGCCGACTTCATGGAAGAACCTCCCAAAGGTTACTTCCGTCTGGCTCCCGGAGCTGAAGTCCGTTTGCGTTACGGTTACTTCATCCGCTGTACCGACGTGGTGAAAGACGCAGAAGGCAATGTGACCGAAGTGCTTTGCACCTTTGATCCGGAAACCCGCGGCGGCAATTCGCCCGACGGCAGAAAGGTCAAAGGAACCATCCACTGGGTATCAGCTGCCGATGCTGTGGCTGCTGAAGTCCGTCTGTATGACCGTCTTTTTACTGTTGAAAATCCCGGTGCCGACGGTGTTGATTTCCTCACCCAGCTCAATCCGGAATCCAAAAAAGTGGTCAAAGGTTTTGTCGAACCTGCCGCTGCCGAACTTGCCTCCGGTACAGCGATCCAGTTTGAGCGGGTCGGTTACTTTGCTGTTGATCCTGATACCAGTGATGCTCTGCCGGTATTCAACCGGACAGTTACTTTGAAAGATTCCTGGAGCAAGCAGCAGAAAAAGTAACACTGCCCAAACAAATGAAAAATCACCCTTCCGCTGTAATTTCAGCAGAGGGGTGATTGTTTTTTTTTGATGGAAAGAGGCAATTTCAAAAGTAATTCAGAAAGAGATTAAAAAATCAGCGTTGATGAGATTAGAGCGGTAGTTTGATCCGGCGTCGCCTGTCAGCTATGCCGTGACAAGGCGTGGCTATTGAATAAATAACCACCGAAAACGCCCCGCTTAAAGAAAAGCGACGAAGATTTTTAAGAATTTTTGAGGACTTTTGAAATTGCCTCGGAAAATCAGAGATGCTCTTTGATGATTTCCAGAACTTCTGCGGCTTCAAGCATCCTGCCGGTTCCGGCGGCACCGCATGCCACATTGCCGGATGCCGGACCGGCGAAAACGACACCACGTTTTTCCAGAATGGCAGTATTGGCTCTGCAGGCTTCATGCGCCCACATTTTCGGATTCATTGCCGGGGCGTAGATGTGTTTGCCGTTGAATGTGGCGGCAAAGGTACTCAAGGCATCATCGGCGATTCCGTTGGCAGCTTTGGCAAGGAAATTGGCAGTCGCCGGAACCACCGCGAAAAGGTCTGCCTCATCGGCAAGTTCCACATGGCGCGGCCGCCATTGGGACTCATCCTCCCAGAGGGTGGTGATAACCGGTCTGCGGGAAAGTGTGCGGAAGGTGACCGGAGTAACAAAACGGCAGGCGTTTTCAGTCATGATCACCTGAACTTCAAAATCTCTGGCAAGTTTACTGCACAGATCAGCTGCTTTATAGGCGGCAATGCTCCCGGTTACTCCGAGGACGACAAGTTTCCTTTCACTCATTGAAAAAGTTCCTCCGTGATATTGGCAGTACGCAGGCGTATGCTTTTGAAAATATCGATCAGCTCGGCGGCGGCTTTTTCCAGATCATCATTGATGACCAGATAATCATAAATGCGGAAATTGCGCAATTCACCGGCGGCACCTTCAAGCCGGAGTTTGAGTTGTTCCGGTGTTTCGCTGTTGCGTCCGGTGAGCCGTTCTTCAAGGGCTTGCAAAGATGGCGGCGCGATCAGAATGAATACAGCGGCATTGCGGATTATTTCATCGTTCTCTGCCGCCTGCCGGATCTGTTTTGCTCCCTGTACATCAATATCGAGGATCACCTCTTTGCCGGCACAGATGCGGTCGGTAACTTCACTTTTCAATGTTCCGTAACGGTGTTTGAAAACTCCGGCATGTTCCAGAAACTCTCCGGCTTCAAGTTTTGCGGAAAATTCCTCTTCGCTTAAAAAGTGATAGGCTGATCCATCGACTTCTCCGGCGCGTGGAGCGCGGGTGGTACATGAAACTGAAAATGCCAGATCCGGCAATTCTGTCATGGCGCGTTTGACCAGAGTTGACTTGCCGACACCGCTGGGACCGGATATTACAATAAGGTTACCGTTTTTTTTCATTCATCGACTCTCTTTTTTTTAATGCCGCACCACCGGCACACTTTTCCTGCCAGCCGGGGAAATTCCACTTTTCGGGAAACACCCGGCACTGGCGCGGTTTGACTTTTTCGATCAGACAGCAGGACAACCCGTTTTTATCACAACTTAAATATTCGCATTCACCATTGGCTTTTTCACAGAGCGAAAGGTGTTGACGATCCGGAGTTATGCGAGTGTGTTCCGCCAGAAATTTTTCAATGGAAATGCCGAGAGTTTCAGCGATGGCATCCACTTCGGCATCTTCCAGTTTTACCGCTCCGGGCCAACGGCAGCATGCGCCGCAGCGGAGACAGGTGAATTTTTCCATATCACTTCTTTCAGCGGCTGAAAGAATCAAAGGTCAGGTCATCTTCCCGGATGTCGATCATGAAAAATCCGAGAGCAAAGTCCGCCCATTCCACCGGATGGATGTAGACCCCGGCATCGATGATGAAGCCCAGAGAGCCGCCGATCGCCCAGAAGTCACGGGGACCTGTGAAGTAGTCGTAACAACGCATATCCAAAGTGGGGATGCCGCTGCGGGATTCAACATATTTATCGACCAGCAGAGAACCTTCACGCAAAGCGTATTCCTCTTCGCCGACAACGATGAATGACCAGTACCAGCCGTCTTCCACGCCGATACCGTACTGGCGGTTGTAATCTTTGTAAAGTTTGTAGGTTCCGGCGCTGTAACCGGCACCGATGTCGACGAGGCGGGTTCCCATGAGTCTTGCTTCGGCAACCGGACCTACGCCGATGGTCAAACTGAACATATCCAGTGCATCGAGAATACGGTTGGGCAGATAGAGAGCGATTTTTTCACCCCAGTTGGTCTGTTTGTCGGGGATCATTTCCGCCGCATAGAGACCGGATGTTGCGAAACAGATTGCCAGCAGTACGAAAAATTTTTTCATTTACACATTCTCCTTTGTGATGTTTTTGTGTTATGTGTGCAATACAACGCATTTAATTTAATCAACTTGAACTGTTTTTTCAAGCGGTTCAGTAAAAAATTAACGATTCTTTTTGTATTTTGACGGATTATGGGGGAAAATACCGGCAGATGGATTGAAAAAATTGTCCGGCGGAGTTATATTAGAGGGAATGTATATTCATGGATATAGAATAAAGCAGTGGAGAATTGGGTTATGAAATTCAAAAATGTTTCCAATCAGGTCGATTTCCCGAAGATGGAAGAGGAGATCCTGAAGCTTTGGAAAGATGGCAATATCTTTCAGAAATCTCTTGATCAGCGCAAAGGCGGAGAAGAGTTTGTTTTCTACGATGGTCCGCCGTTTGCCACCGGTCTGCCACACTACGGACATTTGCTTGCCGGTACGATCAAGGACGTTGTTCCCCGTTATCAGACCATGCGGGGCAAATATGTGGAACGCCGCTTCGGCTGGGATACTCACGGACTTCCTATTGAAGCTCTGGCGCAGGATGCCCTTAAAATCAACGGAGCTTACGAGATCCGTGAATTCGGTGTCGATAAATTCAATGAGCAGTGCCGTTCAATGGTGCTGCGCTATGTCGATGACTGGCGCAAGACCGTGACCCGCATGGGCCGCTGGGTCGATTTTGACAACGATTACAAGACCATGAATCCGAAATTCATGGAAACCATCTGGTGGATCTTTAAGCAGCTCTGGAATCAGGGCAGGGTTTACAAAAGCTACCGGATCATGCCTTATTCATGGAAGCTTTCCACACCGCTTTCCAACTTTGAAGCCGGAAGCAACTACAAGGATGTTCAGGATCCGGCAGTCACTGTGCGTGTCAAAGTTTCTTCCGGTGCCGATGCGGCATGGGGGGAAACCTACTTGCTCATCTGGACGACCACTCCGTGGACTTTGCCGGAAAACCTCGCCATTTGTGCCGGTGCGGATGTCGATTACTGCGTGGTGCGTGATTTGAGTGATCCAGATAAAGCCTGCTATGTGATGGCTGAAGCGAGAATTTCCACCCTTTTCCGCAAGGCGGAAGATTTTGAGATCGTGGCAAAAATGAAAGGTTCCGATCTTAAAGGCTGGAAGTATGAGCCGCTTTTCCCGTACTTTGCTGAATTTGCCGCTGAAGGGGCATTCCAGGTACTCAACGACGGTTATGTGAGCATTGACGACGGTGTCGGTCTGGTGCATATTGCTCCGGCTTACGGTGAAGACGACTTCCGGGTGTGCCGCGAAGCCGGTATTATGGCTATCGCTGATCCGCTGGACAGTTCCTGTAACTTTACGGATAAAATTCCGGAATACGCCGGAAGATTCTGCAAAGATTGTGACAAAGATATTATCCGCCGCCTGAAAGAAGAGGGCAAACTGGTTCATCAGGCGACCATCACTCACAGTTATCCATTCTGTGACCGTACCGATACTCCGTTGATCTACCGTGCCATTGAAGCGTGGTATGTGAAAGTTGAAGATCTTCACGAAAAACTTGCCGCCGCCAATGGTCCGGTGCGCTGGCAGCCCGATTATGTGGGCGGCAAACGGTTTACCAACTGGCTGCTCAATGCCCGTGACTGGAATATCAGCCGTAACCGTTTCTGGGGTTCATGTATTCCGGTGTGGATCAATGATGAAGATCCCGAAGACCGCATCTGTGTGGGCAGTGTTGCTGAACTGGAAGAGCTTTCCGGCGAAAAAGTTACCGATTTGCACAAACACTTCATCGACAGGATCGTGATCCGCAAAGACGGCAAAACCTACCACCGTACTCCCGAGGTGCTTGACTGCTGGTTTGAATCCGGTGCAATGCCCTATGCCCAGGTGCATTATCCTTTTGAAAGCAAAGAGCGTTTCGAGAAAAACTTCCCCGCCGACTTCATTGCTGAAGGTCTTGACCAGACCCGCGGCTGGTTCTATACGCTGATGGTTCTGGGTGTCTGTCTGTTTGACAAATCTCCCTACCGCAATGTGGTGGTCAATGGTTTGATCCTTGCCGAAGACGGTCAGAAAATGTCCAAACGCAAGAAAAATTATCCTGATCCGACTTTAGTCATTGACCGTTGCGGAGCAGATGCTTTGCGGCTTTTCATGCTCGGCAGTCAGGTGGTTCGTGCCGAAGATCTCCGCTTTTCCGAAAGCGGTGTGAAAGAGATTTTGCGCGGGGTGATCATCCCGATGTGGAATGCGCTTTCTTTCTTCACCACCTATGCCAATGTGGATGGTTATGATCCCGGAGAAGGCGAGGTCAAAGCTCCGTCAAATCCCGCCAACGTGTTGGATCGCTGGATTTTGAGTTCAGCTTCCCAGATGGTCGAAGAGATCCGTATGGAAATGGATAACTACAATCTGCAGAAAGCAGCGACCCGCTTTTCCAAATTCATCGATGATCTGACCAATTGGTACATCCGCCGGAGCCGCCGCCGTTTCTGGAAGAGCGATTCTGATACGGATAAACTGGAAGCTTACCAGACTTTGCATTATGTCCTTTTGCTGTTTGCCAAAACCGCGGCACCATTCATCCCGTTCACCACAGAAGCGATCTATCAGGCGGTGAAAACTCCGGGCATGCCGGAATCAGTCCACCTGTGCGATTATCCCGAGCCGGATGACTGCCGTGATGAATATCTGGAAAAACAGATGGCTCTGACCATGCTGGCGGTTTCCCAGGGACGTTTCCTGCGTACTGCCAACAATCTCAAGGTACGCCAGCCGCTTGCCCGGGCAATTCTTGCTCTGGGCAGTGAAAAAGAGCGGGAAATGCTTGCCGGCACTGCAAAGATCATCGCCGAGGAATTGAATGTGAAAACGGTCGATTTCTGCGATGATGAGGAAGAGTTGGTCAAACGTTCCTGCAAAGCTAATTTCAAAGCCCTGGGAGCCAGACTCGGTAAGGAAATGAAACTTGCCGCTGCCAGGATCGCCCAGTTGAGTGCAGCGGAAATTTCTGCAATACTGGCTGGCAATCCGTTGGAAATCACTCTTTCCGATGGTTCTGTTGCGATGATCGGTGTCGATGATCTTGTTATCAAGCGAGAAGAACGTCCCGGATTGGTTGCCGCCAGCGAAAGCGGCGTGACCATCGCTCTGGAAACGGTGCTTACTCCGGAACTCGAAGCTGAAGGAATGGCGCGTGAATTGGTCAGTAAACTTCAGAATCTCCGCAAGGAAAACGGTTTTGAAGTTACCGACCGCATTGTGGTCACCTACAGCACCGATGAAAAAAGTGCCGCTGTGATCGCCGGTTTCAAAGATTATATTGCCAGTGAAGTTCTGGCACAGGAACTGGTTCCCGGAGACGGTGAAATCGAATTGGATGTAAATGGAGTTTCAGTCAGAGTAAATGTCAGAAAAGCCTGAAGAAAAAGATCTGTATATCATATCCGGAGCCGCAGAATGCGGCGAAAATACGGATGTGGAGTCTGAAGATGCCGGAGATGATGGCAGAAACAGCAATGCTGTCGGCATTTCCTGTGCGATAGTGGCATCGGTGATGGTTGTTTCCATCATCGGATGGCTGCTTTTCCGTTTGCTTTCTGTTCCGGCAGATCCGCAGGTGTTTCAGAATGAATTTCAGGTGATGGGGACGCTTGCCAAAATCTCGGTGTACTCATCCGAAAAAGATTTGCTTCTTGCCAATGAGTTGTGCAACAGAGAGTTTTCTGAAGTCAACCGGATTTGTTCTCTTTATGACCGCAACAGTGAATTATCAAGGCTCAATGCCACTGCGGCATCAGCTCCGTTTTACTGTTCTGCGGAAATGTGGGAGCTTCTCATGCGGGCGGAACAGGCTTATTACGACAGTGACGGCAATTTTGATATTACGGTAAAGCCTCTGATGGATCTCTGGGGATTTTACCGCAAACGGGATTCTGTACCCTCTGATGAGGAAATTCAGAATACGATGAGGCTGATCGGATTTGACAAACTGGAATTTGACCGGGAAAACCGGACGGTTCTTTTCAAGGTTCCGGGGATGGCTCTTGATCTGGGCGGCATTGCCAAAGGTTATGCCATTGACCGGGTGGTGGAGAAACTTGCCGGCGCAAATATCAATGCCGGTATTATCGATTTGGGCGGCAATTTGAGGATGCTTCCTGAACCGCCGCCGGGTAAAGAATTCTATAAAGTTGCCATCCGGGATCCCCATGACAGAAGCAAAACTCTGCCGGAGCCTTTGAGTGTGAAAGCCGGAATGGCAGTTTCCACATCGGGGGATTACGAGCGTTTTGTCGTTTATGAAGGCAAAAAGTATGGACATATCATCTCTCCGAAGACCGGCAGACCGGGTATCGTATCTGCGGTGACAGTAGTTGCCGGCAGTGCGCTTGATGCCGATGTTTTTTCCACCAGTTGTGCTGTCGGCGGAGAAAAAACTGCTGAAAAGCTCAAGGAAAAATATCCGGACATAGAGATCCATTTTACGAGGTGACGGTATGGCGTTGAATATCTTCCGTATTTGTACAGTTTCTCCCGAGCTGAATCCGGCTGATCCCGGATATAATGCTGAAAAAATGACTGCTGCTTATCGTGAAGCTCTGCAAAACGGTGCGTCACTGGTGCTTTTTCCGGCGTTTGCCATTACCGGAAAAAGTTGCGGAGTGCTTGGTCAGCAGCCCTATCTGCTGGAAGCTGCGAATATTGCGGCGGAAAAATTTGCCGCAGTCACCGCCGGTGTGCCGGCAGTTTTCGGGTGTGTTAAAGTTATTCACGGTGTACCGGTGGAGTGTATCGCTGTTGCGCAGAATGGCTCTGTTGCCGGTTGGGTGATAAGGGATGCGCAGAGAACCGATATTGATGAAAAGCTCTACCCTGCCGGACAGGTATTTGACGGCGGATTGCGTTTTGCGGTCAATTTCGCCGGAACGATGCCGGCAGTGATGCCGGTGGATATTCAACTTTTTTGCGGAGCGGAAGCTGAAGTCCCCGGAGCTTGGCAGATGCGGAAAAATCTTTATTCGGCAATTTCGGGGAATTGTTTCTGTGCGGCGGCGGCGGCATTTGCCGGAAAGGATGAATCCACCGGCGACCGGCTTTACGGCGGGGCGTTGCTGGTTGCCGCTCACAATCAGATCGTTGCACAACGTCCATCTCCGGCATTTGAAGCCGGAAGCATCTATGCTGATATTGATACTGACCGGATCCGGGCGGCGCAATATGGTGCAAAACTGCCTTTGACCAAGGCTGTGAAGCTGGATTGCATTGCATTTTCAAAAGATCTGAAATATTTTACCAATCCGGCACATCCGTTTCTGCCGCAGAATGAGAGCGAATTGGATGAATTCTGCCGGGAAAGTTTTGCATTGCAGACTATCGGTCTGGGAGAAAGAATGCGCCGTTGTCATGCGGCGAAGATGGTTCTGGGTATTTCCGGAGGCTTGGATTCGACTCTGGCTCTGGTGGTGCTGGCGATGGTTTGCGAAAAGTACGGTTTACCCAATGATGCCATTCTGGCGGTGACCATGCCCGGATTCGGGACGACCGGCAGAACGAAAAATAATGCATTGAAACTTGCGGAAATTCTCGGGGCTGAAATCCGTGAGATCCCCATCGGTGCGGCATGTTTGCAGCACTTTTCCGACATCGGGCATGATGTGAATGTGACCAACAGCGTTTATGAGAACAGTCAGGCTCGTGAACGGACACAGATACTTATGGATATTGCCAATGAGGTCAATGGTATTGTCATCGGTACCGGGGATTTGTCGGAGATCGCTCTGGGATGGTCTACTTTCAATGGTGATCAGATGGCGATGTATGCTGTAAACAGCTCCATTCCCAAAAGCAATATTGCACCGATGCTGAAATTTGCCGCCGGCAAATTGCCCGGGACTGCAGAAATTTTGCAGGATGTTATCGATACTCCGGTCAGTCCTGAATTGCTGCCGCTGGATGAAAATGGCGAAATTTCCCAGAAAACAGAGGCGATCCTCGGCGCGTATGAACTGCATGACTACTATCTGTGGCAGTTGTATCATGGTGTTTCCGATCCGGAAAAACTGCTTATTCTGGCACAGCATGCTTTCAACGGGAAATATCCGGATAGTGAATTGCTCCGGGTACGCGATCTCTTTTTCAGAAGATTTTTCACCCAGCAATTCAAAAGGACAGCTGCTCCGGATGGGATTCAGGCGGGAGTTGTTTCACTTTCTGCCCGCACCGGTTGGCAGATGCCCTCTGATATAACCGGCAGTTTGTGGAGAAAGTGATTTTTCTGACATTGACAGTCCTGCCGGATTGTAATGCCGTTATCCGGCAAAAAATTAACTTCTATTTGCCATCAATTGATGTGTAAACAGTGCAAGTATGGCAAAATATTTTCCCGGAAAGATATGTAATTCTGTGAAAAGACATACTTTCAGCGTCTGTCGTCCTCTGTTCTGGCTTCTTCGATCATCGCCGTTTTGAGCAGGGGATCGATGTCCAGAGGAGCGAGAAGTTCTTCCAGAAGCTCCTCACAGCTCATTTTGCTGACGTTTTTTATCCGGAGTTCTTTCACGCTGCCATCGGCAAAAAGAATGGCGATCGATTCAGCATGTTCCGGCAGCAGCCAGGGTTTCTCAAAAGCGATCGGCAGATGATAATCGATTTTGAATATACCGTCACCCTCGGGCAGAGAGGAATTGGGTGGTATGATACATGAATAAGAGGTATTGTCCGGTGTTAATTCTTTCACCGTTTCAGCCGGAGTGCTTTTCTTATCATACGGAGCGATAAAGCACCCCGGCTCAAGGTAAATATCCAGCTGATTGAATGAATGCGCAAGCAAATCATCATAATCAAAAGAATATTTCATCATTGCCCCGCCGATCTGCTGCAAATTGTTTACCGAAACTTTGCGATCTTCTTTGAAAGATGTTTTTTCTTTCAAACCGCAACCGCAGAAAACAATTGCATATGCCAGCAGCAGACAGGCGGACAATTTTCTCATAACTGAACCTGATCAGTCAAGTTTGCAGTCTTTGAGGCTCATGAACTTTTTGGAAAGCAGTTCGCAGCCGTCGGCAGTGATGATACAGCCGCGTTCCCAGCGCAGACCATAGCCGTTTCCGGTGAAGAAGGTATCGATCTGGTAGGTCATGTTTTCCTGAAGTTTGTAGTTGCTGGTCAATTCGATCCAGGGGGATTCAGTTTCCATCAGACCCAGACCGTGAACCGGACCGTAGAGCATGTAATCTTTCCAGCCTTCGGCACAGCCCCAGTCATAGTAATCTTTGGCAATGCTGGAAGCTTCTTTGCCGGCTTTCATCAATTCAAAGGTGTACTTGTGGGCTCTCAAACCGAATTCGACCAGTTTCATCTGATCTTTGGGGAGTTTACCGAAGTAGACCGGAAGACCGATACTGCTGGAGTAACCGCCGACTCTGGCACCGATGTTGAGCTGGATGATCTCATTCTTTTTGAGTTTGGCTCCGGTGGGACGGCTGATACCGTTACTGGTGCGGTCGCCGCCGAAGCAGTAGAGGCTGTGACCTTCATATTCACCGCCGTTGGCGTAAATTTCACGCTGGGCGATACCGATCGCCTGAAATTCAGTCATGCCGGGTTTCAATTCATTGAGCATGGCAGCGACAGCTTTTTCGGCGACTTTGAAAGCTTTGCGGTGGCAGTTGAGTTCGTTTTCGCTTTTGAACCAGCGCAGCGGACGGAACACCTCATCTGCGACCACCACTTTCACTCCGGGGAGCTGGGCGGCAACTGCATCAAGTGTCGGTTTGGTCATCACAGCGGTGCCGACCAGACCGAGGGTTTTGATTTTACGGTCGCCCATTGCCATTTTGACCACATCGGGATAAGTGGACAATTCGATGCCGGGATAATCCGGTTCAGCGGATTCACGGTAGTTGAGCATCATGGCGATTTTGGGCAGCACAGCTCTACCGGCAGCATATTTGTAGCTTTCCGGACCGATCAGCAGAACGGCATCACCTTCGGCGGGGACGAAAACACCGGCCTGTTCAAAGGTCGGCCAGTATTCGGAAAGATAGCGGACGTTGGCGAAGTCTGATTCAGTTCCGTGAACCAAACATGCATCCAGTCCGGCTTCTTTGATTCTCGCCTGGAATTTGGCGATACGTTCAAAATACTCATTTCTGGGGATCACATAAGCCATGATAAAATCTCCTTTTTTTAGTTGATGGCTTTGATTATATTAGTCATATTTACCGGAAGTTTGGTCCCGGGAAGCAATTCAGTTGTACATCCGCCGACTGTTTCCAGTTCCATAAATCCTGACGGATCATTGTAAATACTGAACCGTACCGGAGTTCCCGGATCGGCATCCGGCGGATAATCGGCAATATCCACCGCATGCAGATTTGCCGCCAACGGTGCGGAAGTACGGGTGATCTGCAAATTCTTTTCCGGGATAAGCAGTTCCACAAAACTGCTTTTTTCCGGCAGTGCCAATTGAATACGGTTGACCTTATCATGTTTCATTGACACCACTTTCCCGTCGGAAGCAAGCAGTTCTTTGCTCGGCATGTAAAGATCGCGGATCGTTTCCCCCGGATCACCGAAACGGGCGATGGTTTTATCGTCAACAAAAAACTGTGACAGTGACCACGGTGCAATGGAAAAAGTTCCCGGTGCAAGTTCGCAGCAGCCGGTATATTCGATAGTGTCGCACTGTTCGATCACCGTTGCGCCGTCATTTTCTCTGACAGACACCTGACGGATAAAACGGCAGGGAATACCCAGCTGCTGATTGTTGATAAGATCGATTTCAGCGGCAATGGTCATGGAATCGCTTTTCAGTTCCACAATATCGTATTGTGCCGAAATGATCGCTGCCGGAACTTTCCAGTTGCCGGTGGCGTATTCATAACCGAATTTTGTCCCTTCAGGTGCGGGCCAGAAGCCATCGCCGCCGGGGTTGAAATATCCGGTTTCAGCAGTGCTGATCTTTTCAGCTGCTTCCGGACGGAACAAACTGACCAATTCTCCATTGTGCGTGAGAAAAAGTCTGCCTTCCATGCCCAGCACCGCAGTGACCGCCGCATTTCCGGAAGATATTCTTACCGGACGTCTGCCGTTTTCTTTACAGATGTCAAAAAGTTGTTCAGTATTCATCACTCAATGCTCCGGCGGTCTTGTAAACGCCTCCGGCTTCAGTAAGCATGGTAAGAAGTTTATCCATCTCTTTAACTGCCACATCGCCGCAATTGAGTGTGATGAAGCTGTGGGGTTTCACCTCTGCTTCGCCGTAATCCAGCACACCGGTAGGCATTTCATAGTATTCCCAGGGATGGAGATAGAAGCACAGCACCGGACGGACATTGTGAGCTTCCACATAGTCGATATAGCTCCACACCTTTTTCATCAGTGCTTCCGCCCCTTCAGTACGGAAAAGCGGCCACTGGTCACGGTCACGGTTGTACGGATCGTTGCTTTCCATGGTCAGGTCGCAGAAATTTGGGATCTCCACGATCTTCATATCACCCTCATGCGTCCAGTCATTTTTGTCCGGATGATAAGGTTTGAACATGGTACGGTAAAAGTACAGCGGTAATGTGGCATCGGCTTTGTAGCCGAGTTCTTCAAGAACATTGACCACTTTGGTGCTGCCCCACAATCTCGGACAGCGGAAACTGGTCGGATCAACTCCGGAAGCTTCTTTGACCAGACGGGTCGCCTCTCTGATGCGTCCTTCGACTTCAAAAGGGAATACCGGCCAGTTGTTGGGGAGCGGGAAAATGGCATCGCCCAGAGTTTCATGCACCAGTGAGTGACAGCCGGTTTCGTGCATGCCGCCATCGGCATCACGCACCATTTCAACAATATTTTTGTTGTTGCTTGCGGCGTGACCGGTCCAGAAAAAAGTGGAAGGAGCTTTGTGTTTGCTCAAAATTTCCAACAGTCTGGGAGTGCCTTTCTGCACGCCATTGTAATAATCGGTGAAACTGCCGACATCGGTTTCCATATCGAAACCGAAAACCACATCAAATCTGCCATTCATAATAGTTCTCTTTCATATGTTGATACAGTTGATACACAACGCCGGTTACAATATAGCTCCGGAAAATATTAATGCAAGCTTTTTTCTGTAAAAAACAGCTATTTTACCGGAGAAAAGCGCAACGATGCACTGCCGCCGTCTTTTCCGGCATCTATTGTCACCTGATTTTTTCCGGCATGGAAAACCGTATTGAGCGAACCGGTCATCCGCAGAATTGTCATCGTGCATGCGGCACACTCCTTTGGCAGCCGGATGATTTTGCCGGATAATGTGCGGTGACAATCGATATGCACGATAAGGTCATTCCCCTCATGAAAATAATAATATGCAGTAAGATCCGGTTCTGCTGCGGGATTGAAATAACAGCGGAAACAGACTGTTTTTGCGCTCCATTTTGCGGGGATATTTCCCATTTTGTAAATACGCGGATACATCTTCCATGACGGTGCGAATTGATAGATATTCTGCCGGATATCCGCCCATTCGGGCATGGCGGATATGCCGTTGCAAAGCGAGTATCCGGCGGCAAATCCCAAAAGCCGCTTATCTTCTGTTCCGGCAAGGCGGATGAAGCGGTCGGGCTGGCATTTTTTATTGCAGACAGATTCCTGTGTCATTATGCAGTCTGCCGGAAATTTTTTATCGAAGCGGGCGACATTGGCAAAATCTGCTTCATGCTGCTGACCGTTTTTTGCGGTCAGTGTGAAAGGTTTGACTCCGGGAATATAAAATTCATTTACCGGCATACCGGCAAATTCGCCATCCCAGATGAACATCACATCCAAAGCTTCCAGACCGGTCATGGGATTTACGGCAGTTGCTTCCCGGTATATGACGCATGCTCCTCCGGTTTCATGGCGCGAAGTCACCTTATAAGAGAGCAATGCCGGTAAGCTGCGATAGGTGTCATAAGCCGGATCATTGGCATGTTCCGCAAGATCCACCATTGTTCTGCGGGGGGTGAATCGGGGGAAATGCACCTTTCCCGGAGCATCGGCAACCATGTTTACCAGAGCTTCCGGCAGGACAACGTCATAATTGAAAACATAATCCAGATAAGTACATTCGACAAGTTCTTTTTCCGGCAGCGGTATTTTTCCGTCGATGAGAAATGCTTTTTTTGAAATGCGGTTGGATGGATAAAGCTGGACGGGGGAGCTGGCAATTACCGGGATCAGACGGTCTTTGAGGAAAAGTTTTTCCCCGTGAAATGCGGTAAATCCCGGTGTCGGAGCCTTGCCGCAGGGCAGGGGATGGATAAGCAGATTGTCTTCATCCCATATCTCCATCAGGCAGAATTTGTTCCCGTTTTCATCGGTAAAGATCGTCCCCAGATCTTTTTCACTCATACCGTGGTCAAAAATCAGCAGTCTGACGGCAAATGCAGAGGCGTGGTTGCCGCTCAATGTACCGTATTCACCGACGAAAGATGCGGCAAAATCATCCGGACCGCAGTGGATGAGTCTGCCTTTATTGAAATCGGTTACGGGCATTTCCGGAGTGATGAGCCATGCATTTTCATCGGTGTTGTGATACAATTCAATTACCAGATCAAAGGCTGTGGAATATCCGGTACGGATAAGTACTCTGCCATTTTCACGCCATACTTGAATTTTTTCTGCCATAAGATGCTCCATACAAGTTTGTCAGATTCTTTTTCCATATTCCGCTGAAATAACAGCACCAGGTGATCGTACACCCCAGCGAAAAGCCGAAAATGCCGTTCCACCAGATGATGGTATGTCCGAAAGTATCTCCATCTTTGAGTGCATAAGTTATAATCACCCGCAATGTCAATGCACAGAGGGCGACTATCGTCGGGATCAGGGCGTGCCGGGTTCCCTGGAAAACTCCGAAAACCGGAACATAGAGCGAAAGTATGACTACGATAAAAGCATTGGCTTTCAAATATTCTATGCTGTATGCCGTTGCCGCTTCGCCCAGAGAGAAACAGGCACAAAGTTCTTCAGCAAAACACCAGATTAAAACTGCCAGTATCAATGTTGCGGCAAAAGAGATCAGTACGCCCTGCCGGACACCCTCTTTCACCCGTTCCATCTTGTTTGCTCCGACATTCTGTCCGGTAAATGTGGCAAGGGTGGTCATCAACGCATTGCAGGGCAGATGCAGATACATTTCTATACGTTGACCGACGGTGAATGTCGCGGTCATAACTTCCCCGAAACTGTTCACTGCCCGCTGGATAAGTGAAATGCCCAGAGCCACGATCATCATTTGCGCCGCAATCGGGCTGCCTACTTTTACGGTATCTCTGATGATGCCGGATTCTGCTTTCAAATCTTTGAGCCTGTAACGGAAAAACGGGTATTTCCGGTGCATATATATCCATGCGGCAAGCACTGAAATCCCCTGGGCAATATTGGTTGCGATCGCCGCACCGGCTACTCCCATGTCTAAATATGCCACAAAAAAGAGATCAAGTATCACATTCAGAATTGATGCCAGCAAAAGGAAGTAGAGTGTTGCCGCACTGTCACCAACTGAACGCAGAATGGCACTGAGTATATTGTAGCCGAATTGAAAGACCAATCCGGTACAGTAAATTCTGAAATAGACAATGGTTTTTTCAAGGATCGCCGGCGGCACTGCGATGAAATGGGAATACAGCCCGCGGGAAAAGATGATTCCGGCAATCGACGCAAAAATTCCGGCAGTCAACATGAAAATTATTCCGGAAGCTCCGGTGCGGCGAACCATTGCCATATTCCCCGCTCCGAAGTGCTGGGCAACCAGAACTCCGTTTCCGGCAGAAAATCCGATGGCGGCGGCAAGAAAGAAAAACACCATGGTATTGGTCGTGCCGACTGCGGAAAGAGCCGATTCACCGGTAAACCTGCCTACGATCACCGTGTCTGCAGTATTGTAAAGCTGCTGAAGGATCGCACCGGCAAGTATCGGAAACGAGAAATTTATAATATGTTTCCACGGCGCACCCGAAGTCATATTTTTTACAGCCATAAAATTTTCCCTGTCGGTAATGATTGAATTTTTTTATTCCGGATAATGTAATTCTTCAGTATAAATTTTTCAAGTGCACATCGAATTTATGGCGCATTTTTGCCGGAGGAGGAGGGAAATCTGGCGAAATGCACTCCTTCTGCTTGAAAAACTTTTTTTCAGCACTATATTTTATGAATGGTTTTATACTGAATGGAAAGGTTTTTACTGAAGATGAAAAAATTGATACTTATCCACCTTGTTATGATGGTTGCCGGAGTGGTTTGTGCCGCTCTTCCCGGGGATGTTCCCGGCAATCTGCCGCATCCTTTGCGCTGGATAGATTGTTCTGCTGTGACACTGGGGAAAGCTGATCCGCAAATCAATAAAGATATTCCGGATTTCCGGGCGGTGGTTTTTATGAAAACCCGGGCAAAAGATACCGCAAACATTATTGCCATGCTGGAAAATCTCCGCCGTCAGTATCAGGGCAAACTCCTGATCGCCGTGATCACTCCCGATAATGTTTCCGATGCTCAGACCTTGCGTAAACGTTTTCCCGATATGCGTTTGCGTCTGGCTGTGGATATGGAGCGCAAATTGACTCCGGCATATATGAAAGATACCATCATGCTCTTTCCCATGGCGTTTCTCATGGATCGCAACGGGATGATCCGCTGGCGCGGTGAAGCTGTCGATCTGCCGGAAATGGTGGAAAAACTTGTGCAGGATAAACTGTCACTGGAAGTTCAGAAAAAGATCGCTCCGGCAATTTATTCCATGCAGCAGCACATGCGTGACGGCAATATGTACAAAGCTCTGGCTCATGCCCGGCAGATACTTGCTGCTGATCCGGGGAATCCATCGGCACTGCGTCTGGCGGTATTTGCCGCAGAAAGCCTGAATATTCCCAAAGAAGCGTGGAATGTTGTGTACAGTGAATTGAAAAAATCTCCGGAAATTCCCCGGATTCACTTTACAGCTCTGGATCTGGTCATGCGGCATGAACAGTGCCGGGAATTTCTGCCGATGGTTATAAACGGATTTGCCGGAAGACCTTTTGCTGCTTCGCTCCGCTGTGCTTTTGCCGACACTCTGCTCAACAGTTTCCCGTTTGAAGCTGACGCAGTGCTGGGAGCTGAAAAAATCCTTGCATCCACGCCAATGCCGATCGATGCACTTCCCGGACAGCTGGCTCATTTGCTGGCAGTGCGTGCCAGATTGCATTATGCTCTGGGAAATTTGAAAGCCGCAGAAAGAGATATGGTTGAAGCGTGTCAGTATTTCAAGGTTTCCGGTTCACCGGTACAGCTTCGTCAGGCGGAAAAGCAATTGAATTATTACCGGACTTTGCTTAAACATACGGAGCGAGGAAAATAATGAATCAGTCAGATAATATCGCTGCTCCCGCCAGTGCTGTCGGCGGAGCCGTTACCGTTATCCGCTTGTCCGGTCCCGGAGTGCTGGAGATCGCCAATCGTGTATGGAAGGGAAAAAAGGAACTTTCCGCCGCAGTTACCCGCCGGATGATGCTTGGTGAGGTCGATGGGGATCCCACGCTGGCGGTTTATATGAAAGCTCCAAAGAGTTATACCGGAGATGATGTGGTTGAATTACAGTGTCACGGTGGAGCGGCAGCCGCCAATGCTGTGATGAAAAAAGTTCTTTCATCAGGCTGCCGTCTTGCCGAACCCGGGGAGTTTACATTCCGGGCATTTGTCAATGGCAAACTTGATCTGCTTCAGGCTGAAGCTGTGGCAGATATTATATCATCTGCCAGTGAAAGTGCGCTGCATCTGGCGGAAAAACAGCTTGCCGGGACATTGAGCAGCAGGATCGATCAGCTCTATGATTTGATCATTCTGCTGCGTTCAGAGTGTGAATCGCGCCTTGATTTTCCCGATGAGGAGCTGGATTTTGACAATTCTGTGCCGGAAAAGATTTCCGATACCCGGCGGGCGATAAATGAACTTATTGAAAACGGCAGAATATCCGGTATTATCCGCGATGGGGTGCAGGTGGTGCTGGCGGGCAAACCAAATGCCGGTAAATCCAGTCTGCTCAACCGTATACTGGGTTTTGACCGGGCGATCGTCAGTGCGATTCCCGGGACGACCCGTGATACGGTCGAATCCCCGGCGGTGATCCGCAATATAGCTGTGACTTTGACTGATACTGCAGGATTGCGGGAAAGTGATGATCCGGTGGAACAGCTCGGTATCGAGCGGTCGTTCCGTTCCATACGTGCCGGCATGGTCACATTCTGGCTGCTGGATGCTTCTCTGGATGATCCGGCAGGGGAAGTTGCTGCGATCGACCGTAATTCCCCCGGGCTGATCGCTGTCTGGAACAAATGTGATCTGGCGCAGGATAAGGAGCTGCCGGAAACCGGTTTGCCGACGGTCAGGATCTCCGCCCGTTCCGGAGAGAATATCGATATGCTCTTTGATGAATTTGAAAAGGTGGTTTTTGCCGGAAAAACTCCGGTCATTCCCGAATTGGCGGTCAATGCCCGCAGTGTAACGCTTCTGGAAAGTTCTCTTATCCATCTTGATCAGGCAGAAGCGGCGTTCATTGACGGAGATTTTGAGATCGCAGCAGCAGAACTTGCAGAAGCGTCAGTCAAGATCGGGGAAATCACCGGCAGAAGTGTGGCTCCGGATATTCTGGACAATATCTTCCACAAATTCTGCATCGGCAAATAAAAATTGAAAAGTTGTCAGTCTCCGGAACTTTTAAGCGTGAAATCCATATGCGCTTATACTGCAAAATATCCATGAGGCAAAACGTTTATTTCAACAATTCAAAGTTGTAATATCTCCTTTGAAGTTCAATTCTTTCAGCTGTTGTCTTATTTCGTGTTCATATAACGCAGTTGTAATGATGACAAAGGTATTTCCGGGATCTGCGCCGGATAAGATCTCTGGCGGATATATAGTCAGACCATCAATTTTACTGCCCTGTTTTTTCGGGTCGGCATCGATAAGACCGGCTATTTTGAAGTTTGCAAAGAAACCGTTTTTCAACAATCGTTGACATAATGCACCAACCCCCCATATAAAACCTGACTTTTCCCCGCCGTCGTATTTCAGCAGTTGTTTATCCTGAATACTGCTTTCTTGGATATAATTCTTCAAAGGGGTGCAATCATTCATTGTTGTAATGCAATTATAAAATTTATCTGTTTTTTTAGCTATTGCTGCTATGTGCGGTGTTGTAAATCCGGTGGCATTTTCAATTTCAAATTGCTTACATGATATTATTTCAAAGCCATTGATATTTAAGAGATTTTCAAGAGATGTTTTCTGAAAATGATTTATGTGTTCATGGTCGAAATAGTAGAAAGGAAGATGTTTGCAATCAAGGTATCTTGATGCATCCGGGACTTCCAGATATAAAAATCCATCATCTGCCATGATATTTTTGATATTGGCAAGACAATTATTGCAAAAATACATATGTTCCAAAGTTTGAGCAAGTATTACAATATCGTATTTTTCAGGTAAAATAAGCTTGTTGAAATCGGCACAGATTGCTTTGATTTTATGATTGCAGCGAATATATTTCACACAATTCGGGGATGAATCAACCCCGGTGAGCTTTGTATACCCCAGGTCACGTAAATAACTCAACAATCCCCCCTTGCCGGCACCGATGTCAATAATCGAAGCATCTTTGTTTTTTATGAATGGGGTTATGAAAAATGCGATTTTTTTCCAGCGATTCAAGTCGCTTTCGTTACTGCCTCCTGCTCCGTAACTCGTTTCCATTTCGTATTTTCCATCGTTTTGATAATGTCTGGCAAAAACTGTTTCATCGGCGTCGAAATTATCGAAAACCATCCCGCATTTACAGCACATTACGATTTGATATTCAATCGGCAGAATTCTGTTTTCTTCGGCAGGGTATTTTATTGTATAAAGCAGATCAACTTCATTTTTTTTGCATACTGGACAAGGTCTGTAAGCGTTCATAGTTTCAAAAAATCCTTTCTGGTGTGAGGAAATATATTGAATTATGAACAAAAAAAGGCACATTCCGAAGAAGTGCCCATTCCTACGCCTACCACAGCGCACAACATACACATATCGAAATGTGCCATACCAACTGGTATGCCACACTGATTTTTAAAGTATGTTGTGAAGCGTCTTTTTTTTGAAGTGGTAGTTCAGGAATGGACGTTTACAATCAGTTTGCCAAATTTTATTCAGTAATCTTTTTCTTTGTTTATACCTCCGTTGCTTATCCGGAATACACCATATACTCTTTACCGTGATAATATATCACACATCACGGTGAAATGCAAATAAAAATACCGCCGACAGATTTACAGCAATCTCCTCCGGGCTGCCAAAAAAATACAGTCAACCGAAAATCGGTAATCTCCTCCTGCAGTCCGGGCGGGGAATTGACGAGGAACTTTGTGACGAGAGGGACTGTTGCAAAACCGACAGCTCTTTTTCTTTGCAGGGGGCTAACGCCGCCCCCTGCACCCCTGCGCCCCGCTCGGCGGGGGGCGGGGTACTGTCCTGTGGTATGCGGTGTGTGGTGGTGGTTCGGCTCATGTGGTGCAATTCGTCACCCTCTGCCGCCTTTTCTGGCGACAGAGGG
>JAZSIZ010000112.1:0-22144 GCA_045534015.1 Victivallaceae bacterium
TCCGGATATTCGTAACTTTACACCACAATTCCGTATTTTTCTTCATGAGATGTTTGTAAGACTAAATGCACCGGCTGGATTTGTAAGACTAAATGCACCACTGCCATTTTAGGGTGGTGCATTTACTTTTACAATCGTCAATCAAAAAAAATCCGGCAATAACGGTTGCTGATGCTTGCATTTGACCGCAATGGGGTGTATATTATCTGCACAAACGTTTGTGCAAACTGTTTCCGGGGAGCAGAATATATGGCAACTCTTGCAGATGTAGCGGCTTTGGCCGGTTGTTCAGTATCCGTTGTTTCGCGGGTTTTGAAACCCAGAGACGGCGGAAGCGATCGTATTGCCCCTGCGACCCGGGACCGGGTACGGGAGGCGGCACTCGAGCTTGGTTACCGCCCGAACCGGACTGCGGAATTTCTGAAATACGGCAGAGTACCGGAAATTGGAGTATTTCTGCCCAATTTCAATAACTCGCTGATTCTGGATATTGTCCGCGGATCGTCGGAAGCTGCCAGAGAAGCCGGATTTCCCCTTTCTTTTTTCTTTGACCAGCAAATTGGCAGTTTCGGCAGTTTCATGCACGACACTATCGGCCGTAAAAATTGCGGGATCATCACCTGCGCCCCGGAACTGGAAGCAGTTGAAAAATCATTTAATCTCATCAAAAATTATTGTGATGCCGGTGGTTATGTGGTTTTGATCGACAACTGCAAACGCGGTTTGGTTTCCTCTTTGCGGGCAACTGAAGTACTGGTTGATGACGAATACGGCGGCGTATTGGCGGCGACCCGTCTGCTGGAGTGCGGATGTGAGAATTTCTTTTTACAGGCTCCCCGGCGGCCGAGGGCATTCGGCTTTGTCCGGTATCTTGAGGCGGCAGGCAGGGAGGTTACCTGGCTGCCGAAAAGCGAGGCCGGAACCGGAGAACTTTTTCAGATGTTGATGAATTATTCCGGAAAAGCCGGTGTCTTTTGCAGCAGCGACCGTCTGGCAATAAGACTTTATTCCCGTCTGGCAGGAGCCGGTGAAATTCCGGGAAACCGGATCAAATTGATCGGCTATGATGATACTTACAACTCTGATGTGTTGAGTCCGGCACTTACTTCCATCAGACAACCGTTTTTTGAAAGCGGCCGTCTGGCGGTAAAATATCTGCTGGATATGATTTATAACCGCCCTATCGAACCGGAAATACTCAAGCCGGTTTTGATCGGGAGGCAAACCGCATGATTTATCGGGGGAAATTTTTTTGAACAACTTGCGCAAACGTTTGCGCAAAAAAATAAAGAGGTGATTTTATATTATGGTGAAATTTAAAGAGGCAGTGGAAAAAAATCTGCGATGGTTTTATTCCTCCGGAGTGATGATTCCGGAAAACGGTTTGTGGGGAGTTGCAGAAAGACTGGCGGTAAAAAGCGGCAACCGGGCACTGGATGAGATTCTGGAATCATTTCCGGCATGGACGGAGAAACCGGAGTGTTATGTTATCGAGCAAAGACGTGCTGACTGCAATTTCCAGACGGCATGGCTCTTTCTGCTGGCTGACCGGATTTTTCCGGGAAACGGTTATGGGGAAACCGGAAAAAATATTTTGGATTTTCTCTATTTCCGCAGCGGATTGCTGGAACGTAAAAAGAGTGCGGATATTCCCGGCAACTGGAATTGGTCGCACATCAAGCGGGAGTCGGTGGTTTACTTTGATGACGAGGCATGGTGCATATTCATCCAGCTGCGGATCGCAGATGAATTTCCGGAATTGGATCAACGCTACAATATGCGTTTCTGGGCGGAAACTCTCGCAGAAAGTTTATATACCGGGGCAGTAGATCCGGCGAAAAAAACGTTGTGGCGCGGTGAATTATCCGATCCGCACTGGGGGGCGTTGGCAGCGATGGCTCTGGCCCAGGCAGCCGGTAAAGATGAAGGCAGATACCGGAAATACTGTCTGGAGTATTTCCAGAATGTCAAGTGTCCCAATGCCAGTGAATTTGCTTATGCTCTTATCGGGGCGGTAAATTGTGCAAAAAAATTTGATGAAGCATCTTTCATGCCGTTTGTGGAAAAATTCGCAGCAGCCCTGATCGCAAAAAGCGATCCGGCAAGCGGCTTACTGCCCTCTGAACACGGCAGGGAAACCCCGGTCGGCAACGGGTTGGCAGATTTGATCTACACGATCAACTGGGCAGCTGCCGGATTGCGTGAAGCCGGATTGCTCCTCGGCGGCAAATACAGTGAAAACGCCGGAAAAATTCTGGATTTTCTGCAACGCATACAGGATGATTCAGCCAATAAAACATTCAACGGCTGCTGGCGGGGAATGTATGATACCCAAAAATGTCAATGGGGCGGCGGAGACCGCTTTGAAGGCGGCGGAAACAGTATTTATACCGGCTGGACCAATGCACCACTTGCATTGACCATGCTGTTTGAATATATGAAAAAAAGTATGTTTTAATTGTCAGGAAAGGAGATCAGAAAAATGTCGGAAAAAAGAAAATGTTTTACTTTAATTGAATTGCTGGCAAACAGTGCTTTCCCATCATTGCATTTTTCCGCACCAAAATCCGCAGGAAAAACTCAACAAAAAGTTCCGCTTTTCTTTGAAAGAGAAAGGGGGCGCGGGGGAAAGGGAAAACACTCTTTTCCCGCGAAAAGAAAGTTTTCCTTTTCCACCGCACACTCATTTACTTTAATTGAATTGCTGGTCGTGATTGCGATCATCGCCATTTTAGCGGCGATTTTGCTTCCGGCTCTCAACTCAGCCCGTGAACGCGGACGGACGGCGACCTGCATGTCAAATATGAAACAGATCATCTCCGGCTATCACATGTACTGGGATGATGCCGATATGCCTTTACCGCCCCGGATGAATAGAGAAGGCAGCGGTAAACCGTGGTTGAGCTGGTACTGGTATCTTTCACCTTATGCCGGTTTGCCCAAGTATGAATCGCACAGTAAACTGCTGGCAGATTTGCGTACTAAACAGGGATCGAGTGTTTACGATTGCCCGTCAGTGGTCAAACATGAGGATAATGAACTGGGGGGCGCACCGACTTATAAATTTTCAGCCCATCACTTCACCCGGACTATGCACGGGCGGACACAGGATGCTGATCCGAATTGTCCGAATACATCTGACACCCTGGTTTTTGTTGACGGCGACGACGGTGTTACCGCTAAAAGTTTCGGAAATGCAGCATGGTACCGTCTGACCAGACATACCGGGGACAAAGAGTACGGACAGGGAGCCGGGGCGCATAACGGCAGTGTCACTGTCGGGTTTTACGATGCCCATGCCGGTGCAGTCAAGACCCAATATTATACTGATTACAAAGGGGTTGCCCGGTGGGGAATGCCGGGAATCATCTCTGAATATGAAAAATATTGGTATTGATCATGAAAAAGGTAATATCGATTTGTTTTCTGGCGGTTCTTGCTTTTTCCGCAACTGCCGGGTATAATTTTGACAAAGCATTCTGGAGCTGCTGGCCGCGCAATGCAGGAGAGGTGGAAAGTTTGCGCGATCAGGGAAGACGCAGTGTCTCTTTCAAGTTTAAGAATTCGACGACTCCGATATCTTTTTACACCAGAGGCAGCGGTAACGCCGGTGAACTTTGCCGGTTGGATATGGAATTGGAGTGCAGCGATCTGCAAATGGCTCCGGGCAGTCAGGCAGGATTGAAATTCAGTTTTCAGGATAAAACCAAACGCCCCGGCAGTGCCGGTGAAGTTACGCATAATCTGTCTCTGGTCAATGGCAGAAACCGGATAAGTTATTCTTTTACGGTGCCGCAAGCGGCGGTGGATTATCAGATATCCATTGTTTTGACCGGCATTTCCGGTAAGATAAATGTTACCGGATGCCGGGTGCAGAGCATCCCGACCGAAGCGGTGATCACTGCGGTTTCAGAAAAAAAGCCCGGAACCCGTTATCTTACTGCCGCCGGGATCAATGGTTTTTTCCGTTACGGCAGTGCGTTCCCTGCGGGGGAGGATTCGACGGTTTTTCTGACCTATGACCGGGAGAATCTTTATATCAAAGTCGTGTGTATGGAAAGCAGTCCCAATCGCCTGCGTACCGGAGTTACGGAGTTTGACGGCAACGTTTATCTTGATGACTCTGTGGAAGTTTTTCTTGCCAATGGCGACCGGGTATGGCAGCTGGTGATGAACAGTGCGGCAGTCCGCTGTGACGGGGAGTTGAAAATTTCCATTCCCGGTGATCCCCGCCGGTTCGACAAATCATGGAACGGCTCATGGCAGGGGCGAAGTGAAAAAGGTGATGGATTTTGGAGTGCTGAATTCATCATACCTTTTGCAGATCTGGATTTCAAGATTTGTCCCGGATCGGTTTTGCGTTTTAATATATTGCGCAATCGCCGGACTGCGGGGCGGGAACAGACTCAACTTGACTGCCGTTTCGGTATGCCGGGTAATGATGCACACTTCAGCAAAATCATATTCCGGGAAAAAGATGCTCTTTTCACCCGCAGCGTGATGGATATGACCGGTGATGATCTGGCGGCAGTCCGGCAGAAAAAGGAGTTTGAAAAAGTTCCCCGCCGTGAAAGCCGTTACCCGGTCATCGGCCCGGGATGCGACATTTATCTGGAACGTTACAGCCGGGAATTTGCAGCACAGCACCGGGACACATGGCAGCAGAAAACAGTGCAGATCATTGATGCCATGCAGAAAAACGGCATGATCGTACCGGCTTGGCATCCGTGGGTGATCCCGCATCTCGGCGGCAGGGGAAATTATGAAAAAATCCTTGCCGCATATCCGGATATAAAGTTCGGTCTGTCTGTCCACAACAGTTCACATGACCGGGCGGTGATCGACAGGAAAACAAACTATTTCCACGGCAGATTGAGCAACATCGGAGATGAAAATCTGGAAAAATGTGTGGCGGAATTTCTGGAAAAATTCCTCAAGGATAATCAGCAGGAACTTGCCCGCATCGTTTTTGTCAGAGGTTTTGATGAGCCGACCAATACCCTGATACCGTGTTTCAGTTATTCTCTGAACCCGGCTAATCAAACCGCTTTACGGCATCTGGATGAATTTATCCGGCAGAATTACGGCTACGGCAAATACGGCATGCCTGATTTGAACCGGGGCATGACCGATCCGGATGACAGTTTGCGGCATATTGCCTTTTGCCGCTGGTGGAATGCCCGTGCAGCGGCGGCATTCACCCGGCTGCATGATATTCTCAAGAGCCATGCTCCGCAAATTCCATTTATGCCTTTAGTGTGCAATACCGTGGCGGCGTACAGCGGTTACGAGGAATTGCCGCTTTTATCCCGGAGCGGCGAATGGATCGGTGTAGATCCCTATCCGACATCCACCCGTTCTCTTTTTTCAAGTGAAAGAGCGTTGTATCACACCGGATTCTGCACCAAACTGGCACACGATCTGGCAGCTCCTGCCAAAATATTTGTCTATGTGCAGGCATTCCGTTACCACGGTCAATCGCCCAGTGCGGCAAACCTCAATGAATGGGTGTCGCAAGCATTGAAAAACGGCGCAGATATACTCTCATTTTATGCTTCGAGAAATCTGGAGGAGTGTCCGGAAGTTTATCCGCAGGTGCTGCGTTTGAGTAAATTGGTTACTTCCATGAAAGCTCTTGCCCTGCCGCAAAACAGTCCGGTGGCAATACTCTACAATTATGTCGGCAACTGGGGGCGTTTTGACCGGGGACAGATGGATTATTATTCTCTTTATTCGATTTTTGCGGAAAAGATCAAGGGGGATTTTGCTTTTATCAGTGACCGTCAATTGATGGAAGATAAAAAAGTTCCATCTTATGTAAAAATCTGCTTTGCTCCGGTACTGGAGCATGTGGATAAGGTTGTGGCAGCCGCACTGGAAAAATTTGTGCTCAACGGCGGTACGCTGGTCATTTTTGATCCGGAAGCATTCCGGATCGCCCCGGATGGAACTCCGGTAAGCCAGCGCAAATCTCTGCTGGGTGATCCGGAAATGACTTCAGCTGCTCCTGCGGAATTTATCTATTCCGGTTCATCCGGCAAGGCATTGCGGATTTTTGCCGGTAACGGCATGAAATACCGGGCATTTACTTTACCCGGAGATGCTGAAATCGAAGCAACGTGGCAAAACGGACAATGCGCCGCATACCGCCGTAATGCCGGTAAAGGAAAAGTGATCATCTTTGCCGTAAATCCCTTCAACAACGGCAATGCGGCGGTCAATGCCGGAAACTGGACGGGGTATTTCTATAACTTTTTCCGGGAAAATGGTGTGCGACGGGGAATGAAGATCTGGGATTTCGTTCTGCCGGAAAATTAATACTCACTTATCCAGCGGCAAAAGCAACTGTATCTGGGAAAGTTCACCCGCCGGGGCCAATTGGGATATTCCGACTCCGATCAAACGTACCGGACGGTTGGCAATGGCACTACGTTCCAGAAGTGCCACAGCCAGCTTGCCGATTTCCGCTCCGTCACTGACCGGAGTGTCAACGGTAACGGAACGGGTGATATTCTGAAAATCGGAATATTTCAATTTGACCGTCACCGAAGAGCCGACAAAACCTTTCGCAGCCGCCCGGCGGGCAACTTTGCGCCCGAGCATCCGCAGATAGATGCGTATCTGACGCAAATCACTGCAATCCCGGGGCAGTGTCACCTCACGGCTGATAGATTTCGGATCTCCCTCCAGCTCCACCGGACGGTCATCCACCCCCCGGACAATACCGTAATAAAAAGCTCCGGCTTTGCCGAAAATGCCTTTAAGTATCGCCGGGGAAAGTTTTTTCAGATCTCTGCCGCAGCGGACATTGATAGTATGCAGTTTTTTCACCCCGACTTTACCGATGCCGAAAAATTTTTCGATCGGCAGACGGTCGATAAAATCCGGGGCATTTTCCGGAGTTATCAAAGTCAGACCGGCAGGCTTCCGGTAATCAGAAGCTGTTTTCGCCAGAAATTTATTGTAGGAAACTCCGGCGGAAGCAGTCAATCCCGTACGCTCAAAAATCGTTTTCTGCAAATTTTCCGCAATGTTTTTTGCCTCTTCCAAAGTTTCACAGCAATCGGAAATATCCAGATACGCCTCATCAATGGACATCGGTTCGACCAGCGGCGTCAACCGGAAAAACTCCTGCCGGATAAGATCGGAAACTTTCTGATAACGCCGGTGATCGGATTCTATGAATATCGCCTGCGGACACAACCGCATCGCCGTGGAACTGGGCATGGCAGAGTGAACACCGAATTTTCTTGCCTCATAAGAACAGGTCGACACCACCCCGCGGCGCAGAGGAGAACCGCCGACGATCACCGGTTTTCCACGCAATTCCGGACGGTCACGCTGCTCTACAGAGGCAAAGAATGCATCCATATCGATGTGGATTATTTTCCGCATAAAAGTTTTTCCAGATATTTCAAACCGCTGTCAAGATCAGTAAATTTCCCTGCCAGCTGGGCTTCAAAACATTCATCGAGCAGCGGTTTGAATTCCGCTCCCGGCTTCATTCCCCGGGCGAGCAGATGTCTGCCCTGAATCAAAGGCTGCGGAACCGTATCGGCAATGGCAAGAGCTTCGCACCTTGCCCGGAAACGGTCGATCACAGCAAGACGTCCGGCACGCTCCGCATCACTCATAACGATCCCCCGCACATCAGCCTCGGCAAGATCAGCAAGCAGATCCATGCGTCCGGCAAAAAGTGCCAGTTTGCGGAAAGCTTTGTCTCCGGAATTACTCTCTGCCAGCTGCCAGGGATGCATATGCCGGGCAATCAGCGGAATCACCTTTTCCGGCAGCTCTTTGCGCTGCCATATCGCAGTGATGAATTCCTGTGCCGGGGCAGTCAATATATCATGCCCCATACTGGTTATCCTGCCATCCGGCTGTATTTCCGTACACAATGGTTTACCGAAATCATGACACAGTGCGGCAAGCATAAAAATCAAATCATCCGGAGAATTTTTCCGCATCAAAGCTGCCGCTTCTGTCACTGCAAGAGTATGATTCCATACATCGCCCTCCGGATGCCATTGCGGATTCTGCGGACAACCGATCAGGGCATTCAACGCCGGATAATACTTCACCCAGGAACACTCCCGGAGGAAATTCAATGCTTTGGCAATGTGGATACCTTTAAGTAAAAGTTTTTCCCACTCGGCGGCGATCCGTTCTTTCGGCAATTCATTCTGCGACAATTCCGCACACAATCTGACCGTTTCCGGATGGGCAGTCAAATCGAAACGGGCAATAAACTGCATCGCTCTCAATACCCGCAGCGGATCTTCAGAAAATGCCGGTGACACATGACGCAGAATACGGTTCTTCAAATCATCCTGTCCGTGCCACGGATCGATGATCTCCCCGGTAAGAGCGTCCTGCATAATGGCATTGACCGTAAAATCCCGCCGGGCGGCAGCTGAAGCAAAATCCAGTTGCGGATCAAGTTCCACCAGAAATCCCCGGTGTCCCATACCGGTTTTATTTTCTTTCCGGGGCATGGCGATGTCGATATCAAAGTGCTTTACTTTCAGTACGCCGAAACTCATCCCCACCGCATCAAATTCGCACACCGGGGCAATGGCGGCAAGCAGAGTATGGTGATCGATACCGTAAATTTCCATGTCATAATCTTTGACCGGTATTCCAAGAATCGTATCCCGTACACAACCGCCGACCAGCATCGCTCTGCCGCCGGCACCGGCAACAGCACGGGCAATCATTTCAACCTTTTCAAAGAGTTCCATGGACATTCCTTTTCCTTATTCGACCAGACGGGTAATATATCGCAAACGGCAAATAATTGCAAGCTTATGAAAAGAGATTTTTTCCGGAAAATCCACCTTGCATTTTTCCTGTTGCGGTGGTATCTTATGGAAAACTGTAAAACGTTGGAGAAAGTCATTTATATTATGAAAAAGTTTTTTCTGTTTCTGCTGACCGTTGCGATACCTGCGGCAGTAATGGCTTCAGCGGATAAAGATGCTGTAAGCAAAACGATCGTGAATTTTTTTCTGGAACGCGGTTCCATGAATATAAGCAAAGTGCTGGAGTACTGCACCCCGGAATTCACCGAAGGTCCCGGAGAGGTAAATTACCGCACACTGCAAACTCTTGCCAGACACACCGATACCGTGCTTAAAAGCAACGACTGGGTCGCCGTATGCGAAAGTGCTTCCTGGATCTTTCTCGGCCGCCAGCCCGATGAGGCGACCCGCGCCGAAGCCGGAAGAATAAAAAACACCCCTGCGGCACAGGAAAAAATCGCCGCGGTGAGAAAAGAATTTGATGCTTTACGGAAAAAGAGTTCAGAAGGTATCGGAAAAATAACCTTTGCCGACATCACCGTTTCCGGCAATTCGGCAAAAGCGGAGTTTGAGGGGATCCGCAACATCGACACCGCTTATCTGAAAAAAATCAACGGCAAATGGCTGATCAGCGCAACGGAACGTACCGACTGGAAACGCAAAGCCGAAGAGAAAAAACGTGCCGCGGAAAAAGCCGTCAATGAAAAAGCTGTCCGGGATGCCGTCACCGGACACCGGAAAGCTGTACTGATGCTTGATTTGAAACAAGCCCTCTCTTTTTGCGACCGTTCCTGCCAGGAATACGGCAGTGACGGAAAAAAATTGCTGTATGATGATCTGGAAAAACTTGCCGGATATGCCGACACCATGGAAAAAAGTGATGACCTTACAGCTGTTATGGAAAGCGCACTGGCAATGCAGGGAAAAAAACTCAGCGACGCACAGCGGAAAAAAACAGCAGCCATAGCCAAAAGCAAAGAAGCCGATGAGGCAATTGCCATGGTAAGGGCAAATTTCCAAAAGATCCGGCAGGATGGCAAAAAGGCAGCCGCCGGACTCAAGGTGATCCGGATCACCTTTCCATCCGCCGCATCAGCAGCTGCTGATATGACTATCACCGATCCGGATTCAAAAAAAGCATGGCTGTACCGGTATTCTCTGGTAAAAAAGGGTACAAAATGGCTGATAAACAAAGTTGAAACAACCAACTTAAAGTAAATAAAAGGAGTTGACACATGAAAAAATTATCTGTTCTGCTGGTTGCCTTTCTGACTGTCTTCACCCTTAATGCCTCTGAAACAGAGGTCAAAAAAGTCATTTCCGACTTTTTCCAGGCAACTGCCGACATGAATGGAGCCGGGATCATGAAACTGCTCCATGCGGAATTCACCGAAGAAGATGCCTCCGGAGTTTCCGGTTACGCAGAAATGAAACAGGCGTGTGCCGATCTGGATGCCATGCGCAAAGTTATTGATAAAGCAACCGCTCCCGGAGCAACTTTGCAAGATGTGATTGCCGCCGTATTTGCCATCGACGGTGAAACTCTGGATAAAGATACCATTGATACCATCAAAAAAATCGAAAATACTGCAGAGGGAGAGAAACTTCTTAAAGAATCTGTCGCCGCGATCAGGGAGATGAAAAAAGTCTACCGGCAGGAAACGGAAAAAGAGCGCGATTCAGTAAAAATAGTATCTGTTAAAGTCAATGGCGGCAATGCCCGGATGATTTTCACTGTACAAGCAGAAGAAAAAACCGAATACAATATCTGGGACATGGTCAAAGTTGACGGCAGATGGCTGCTGAAAAAAGCTAAATCGACCACAGATCCTGCTGCTGTAAACGATTGATTCACCGTAATCTGGCACGGCGGCACTCCCCGGGGGTGAATCCGGTGTGCCTGCGGAAGAAACGGGTGAAATCAGATGCGCTGTCAAAACCGCACTCCACAGCGATCTCTTTGATGCTCAAATTGGTGGATGTCAGCAGTTTCCTTGCCGCCCTGATCCGGCACAAATTGATAAAACGGTATGGCGGCATGCCGGTAACTGCGATAAAAAGCCGGTTCCAGTGGCGCAGCGAAAAACCGGCACGGGCAGCTTCAGCGGCAATATCCCACTTTTTCCCCGGTTCCAGATTTATGCTGTTGATCAATTGTGCCAGATGCGGATGATGAACGGCAGGATTTTTTTCGGAATTGAGTTCCTGCTCCAGAAGAGCGGCGAATTCTTCCAGACAAAGCACCACCCGGTGCTGATCAAAAGGAGTTCCGCCAATAAATATCTGCTGCCATTCATGGAGTTTGGCAAGAAACGGAGCAACATCGGCAACAAAAATGTGCCGGACACTTTTTTCTGCATCAAAAGCGGCAAAAAAACGGTCGGCACGGCTGCCGGAACACTCTATATAACAATTATCCCGGAACTTCCCCGGCGGAGAACACCAGCCGCCGGCAGTTTCTATCCCCTGCGGAGTAAGGTAGACCGCCGGACGGTTTTCGATGCCCCCCTCCACCAGATAACTGCCCCGGATCACCCCGATATAGTGGCAATGAGTGCGTATCAATGGCACATTTCCACTGCCGTACATCCGGCAGGAAACCGCATTGAGCAACTGGAAATCATCGAAATAACCCATAAAAATCCACCGTTATGTCTTTAAGTGCCTTGATTTGTCCGTTTTTGCATATTTATTTTTTGTTTCAGCGATGTTATAATATATCACATACCGTAAAAAAATCCAAACAGAAAGGATGAAATCATGCTGGAAATAACTAATTTGCGCGACGGTGCCGTATTGAATCATCATCATGGCGTGGAAACTGATGACTTTCTGGAAATCGAAGTGACCGGTCTTGCCGCTCCGCAGGCACAAATAACAGTCAACGGTCAACCGGCAAAACGGAGTGACCGGAATTTTTCCGCAAAAGTCAAACTCACTGAAAAAATCAATAAAATCACCGTAAAATCCGATGATTACTTCGGAGAAAAAAGTCTGGTCATCACCGTGGCATGGGATAAAAAATCAACCCCGCGCTACAACTTTTTCATTGATGACTGCGTGTTTTTCCTGCGCTGGATCGCCAAAGAGCGGCCGCAATCAATTTTCGATGAAAGAGTCTTCCTCGGCCGTCTGAAAGATATTCATGACAAATACGGCACAAAATTTCTGCTCAACCTCTTCTTTGCAGATGATCATCACAAGGATTTCACTCTGGCAGATATGCCGGAAGATTACAAAGCTGAATTTCAGGCAAACAGCGACTGGTTGAAAATGTCCTTCCATGCCAAAAGCGAATTTCCCGACCGTCCTTATCAACATGATAACGGCACGCAAATGGCAGCTGATTATGATGAGATTTACCGTGAAGTGTGCCGTTTTGCCGGAAAAGAAAGTTTCATGCCGCCGATGGTTTTTCACTGGGCAATAACCAATCAGGAAAATTTCCATGTCCTTCAGGAGCGCGGCACCAGATGCCTTGCCGGAGGATTCATCGGCTCCATCGCTCATATCGGCGAAGAACATTGCCACGAAGTGACCGATATCGGTTATCATTATGAAAAGGATGTGGCATATTATATTCGCGACAAACATTTGTTCTACGACCGCTTCTTTGATATTTTCCTTCTGAATAATATCTGCTGCTGCAACTACGATGATACAGATGTGCTGCAAAAGAAGTTTGCCGATGTGGAATCTGACCGGGATACTCTTTCGCTGATGACTCATGAACAGTACAGTTTCCCCGAATATTTCAACTATATCCCCAACCATCTTGAGCGGATCGATGAAGCATGCCGTCTTGCCACTGAAAAAGGTTTCAAACCGTGTTGGTTTCCCTGCGGTCTGTTGGGAAACGAGATATGGGACAAGTAAAAATGGCTGATTTGCGGGTGGAAGCTCAAAAAAAGTAAAAAAAGTTTCTTTTTGAACTTGCAAATTTGCAAATCAGAGCTATATTAAGTAACACGATCAGATGATACTGATTGTGGTTGTTTGATGCCGACGTGGCGGAATTGGCAGACGCGCACGGTTCAGGTCCGTGTGCCGCAAGGCTTAAGGGTTCGACTCCCTTCGTCGGTACCATATTTGCGGGTATGGCATAACGGCTGTGCACCAGCCTTCCAAGCTGGTTATAGGGGTTCGACCCCCCTTACCCGCTCCAAAACTTAAATGGTGGGATTGCCGAGCGGTCAAAGGCGGCAGACTGTAAATCTGCTCTCTCCTAGTTCGTTGTTCTTAATCCTTCTGCCACCACCATCTTAAAAACAATAGCACCTCAAATGAGGTGCTTTTTTTTAAGTTGTGAGGGAGATCACGACTGAAAGGAGTGGTGGCACGAAGTGACACGGAGTCGAAACATCTGGTTCGACATCGCTTGCGATGTGCGTGAGCGAAGCGAGGGCAATCCATCTCCCACCACCATTTGTAAATATCCGGAAATCCACTCTTCCGGCTAAATAGAAAAATACGCAGTTTCAAAACAAAGTTTTGACTGCGTTTTTTCATTTATCCGTCGCTTCGCTTTCCGTCTGCTTTCGCATCCGTGAGTGGGATTTTTGGTTGGTGGTTGCCTTGCGCTTCTCGCCCTGCGGGCTGTGATGCTCACGCTCGTCGGGCTGCGCCCTCCGTCGAATCCATCTCGTGCCACCATCTTAAAAAACAACGAATCTCGTAAGAGGTGCGTTTTTTATTTTGAGATGTGGGGGAGATCACGGCGCAAGCCGTGAACGGCATTTATGCCGTGGAGACGAAACATCTGGTTCGACATCGCTTGCGATGTGCGTGAGCGAAGCGAGGGCAATCCATCTTCCACCACCATTTACCTGTTCAACCGTCTGTAAAGACGTTTTTTATGCGTAAATTACCCCTTTTACAACAATTTTTCCACCTTGCTGAAAAGGGGGTGGTCGGGGTAACAGAACTTAACCATACTGCTGTAACTGGTCAGCTCTTCCACGACAGCCGGGATGTTCTGCTTCGCCCGGTAGAAGTGGGGCTTGGCTCTGGCATCCAGTACGGCAATGTCAGGCTTCTGTGGAGCAGTGTTTTCCACAAGGATTTGTTCTTTGTGCAGCATCCAGTAGCCGCCCCCCCCGGAATGAGGGCAAAGAGAAGTCCGGTAAAGAAATAAGTTCTGCCGGACTCTTTCGGATAATCTTGCATAATACCTCCATTGCTTGATGTTTTTCAGAACGGGACTATCCCGTCCGGGGTATTATGCCTGAAAAAGCGGCAGTTTTAAGTAAAAAATGCCGCATCAACTTAAAAGTAAAGCTCAATGCGGCGAATTTCAGTGTCAGACAAATGCGGCAATAATTTGCTTTGCTGTAGCGTAGTCAATTTTCGCCGCATTGCTCAAAGATTTGATTAAACGCATCTGATCAAAATCATGGATAAACGCAATGATCTTATCAGTCGTTTCTGCATCAAATCTGCGGCAATCGCGACAGATTAAAGGCACTCCGGCAAGTTCAAAATCAAAGTTTTCAACTTCCAGCAAGTCGTGATCCACTCCGTCTGCAAAATAAAGACGTTTTTCCAAATCAATACATTCGCAGTAGTTGCAAATTAAAAAGTAGAGATCTTGTAAATCACGGTCACGGTCATCGGGATTACCGACAAATGATTGCAGTTTCAGCAAAGCCAGCCAATATGGTTTTACTACCTTCACCGGATGTGTCCCGAAGACAACGATTTCAGCATCCTGTTTGGCAACGTCATATCCTCTGACACACAATGTCGTTTCATAGTTCGGAGGCCATGAAATCATACCGCTGCTATCAGCTATATCGCCACATGGTACAAGATCAAGGGATATTTCATCACGCAGCCAGAGTGAATGATTCTTATTTGCATCCGGCAGTAATCCGTATTCCGACTTCAGCAGTTCAAACAACTTTTCAAACTCATCCCACGCCACGACCTGACAGGAAAAATCCACATCATAAGTTGTTCTGGTATTACCCTGCAAACTGAATTTTCCGCTCCAATAATCCCGGGCAAATGCTCCAATCAGCATGATATCTATTCCAAGCTGTTTGGCTGCAGAGGCAACGATTTCTATCAGTTCCTGCTGTACATTCATTGATCACCTCTCAAAAATCTGTTGAATATCTCTCCGGCAATCTCCGTGCAGCGCGAATCATCTTCGGCAAGCAGATCCGCATAGATCAGAAGATAGGGGATTTTATCAAATGTTCTGCACTCAGGCCAAAAGGGAGTACGAATTTCAATATTGCCATCAATATCTTCTTTCCAACGGTTTTGGGCTATGCAGAGATTGATGTTTCCTGTACGATAAGCAAGCAGACGGCTACTTTTCAAGAGATGAAGTTGCTCTGCTGCACTTTCGCCTCCCGGCAGCATCGCATATTCAAGGCAGTTGTCCGGGATAGTTCCGCTATAACGGCGTTTTTTTATACGGGGCAACAGCTTGTCCCGATAGTAATCGCACCATTTGCCAATAGTGTTATTACGATCTTTCCAAACCCGATTCCCGTCAGCATCAAGCAGATGTCCGCTGTTCTGCAAATCAGCCATAATATACCCCACCGAACCAAGACTGACACCGCTGTATTGAGCAAGGTTGCGATAACCCCGGTTCAGGGCTTCAGGCTCTGTCAACAAAAGAAAGAGCAGTTTCAAACCAGCTGTTGAGAATGCCCGTCCGGCACTTTTCTGCTGTTCGATTCTTTGAGGTTTGGCGCAGTTGCTTATCAGTATTGCAACGCCGGAATAACGTAGAAACATATTTCCGGCTGTATCTGCGTATTGAATTTCCTTGTTGCGCAGCATTTCTCCCTGCTGCGGAGAAACGTATTCTGTTATCAGCAACATATCAGCTGCCCACTGATTTTGAATAATCTTCTGCAATGCAGCTGTCGTGAGATTTTTTTGGGCATAGACACGAAACACTGCACAACCATTTTGCAGAATACCGTCACCATGCGGAGCAGGGAGCAAAGTCAATTGAAACGGCTTCTGTTTCAAGGTGTGCAGAGCGGTATTGATCTTCTCTGCGACATTGGTTATAAGTTTATCCATAAAGAGTCCTGTGTTCATATTTTTTAATTGTTCACAATTTGTGAACACTATAATATAATGAACATTGTAGTAAAAGTCAAGTAAGGTCAGAAGAATATTTTAAAAAAGTTTTGAGCTTCGTTTCTTTCTCGCTCTCTGCCGAACCTTTTCAGCTTTGAGATCATAGAGCGAAGTTGGGACATCATCGACTGCAAAGATATTGCTGAAGTCTTCGAGCTTGCCAAGTACCAGAGCAATGCGGAGCAGATGGTTAAACTGGATTTCTCCGGTCTTCTCAAAACGCTTGACTGTACCTACAGCAATACCGACCTTGTCGGCAAGCTCCTGTTGAGTGATATTCTGTTCCAAACGCAATGCTTTGGCACGCTGTGCCGTCCTCTGCATCACATCAGACGGAGCGATCAAGTTAATATCGGTCATTATAATATCCTTTATCCGTTGTTTACGATATATAATATACAGCATAATATCTATAATTCAAGTTTTTCAGAAAAAAATTATATAACCGCACAAATAGAGGAAAAAGGTTATATTGGCTGACTTGAAAAAGTAACTGAAGTGTGTTATTTTGTAGTGTTGTCAGTGAAAATTATGCTCCACAATCATCCCACATTGTGGAATAAATTTTTGAGCTGCAAGTTTTTTAACATTTGCAAGTTGCGAAGAATAATGCGGTTACAAAAAGTTTAAAAATCGCTCCATCTTCCACCACCATCTGCAAGTATCCGGAATTCACTATCCGGCAAAATAGAAAAAACGCTGTATCAAAACAATGTTTTGACAGCGTTTTTTATTATTCCGCAGTTTCGCTCCGGCTCGTCGGGCTGCGCCCTCCGTCAAATCCACAATTTCAGCAGGATAATGAGGATGTCATTCCACGATAGAGATTTTCGCCGTCAGTAAAGTTATACTCTTTCCCGTCAAGAATAAATTTTACCGTGGCTCCGGATTGTTCCACATTGGCAAGCAATACATTATTTCGGGTAATCATGACTGCCGCCGGAGAATCGCAGAAAACTTTTCCGATTTCCGGAATATCTGCGTTGCCGGGAACAAAGAAAAAGATGTATTTTGTATTACTTTTTTTATCAATTGCAGCGTGATAAAATTTCTCTTTAATTTCACACTTTATGCCATCTGGAGCCTGACCGGCAGGGTGGACAAAATAGCTTAAAGGCTTATTTCCCGAGATATAAAATGTAACAATCTTGCCCCGGCATGAACCATCAGCCCAGGAAACCACCGTATTCCATTGCACTTCTTTTTCTTCAATAACCAGCGTCAGATCCGCCGCTTCCGGAAATGTATAAGCACTTTCGCCGCAAACTATCCTGCCAACTCCGGTTAAATTATGGCTTCCTTCGCTGAAAAGTTGTTTCTTCCCGTTGATCAGAACTTCGACCGGCGTTGTATAACGCTTGGAATCTATCGTAGTATTAACCGGGAAATCAGTTTTGTTGACTACATCAGAAAGCGCAAAGAGTATCGTATCACCAAAGGTAGACACACTCTTGAAAAACTCAATTTTTTCATCGTGTGCCAAATGCATCATCACCCCGCTGTTGCTGCCGTCACTTACCCCGCCAACTGTCGGAGACGTATTGGTGTTGCTGCGCGCCCGCAAAGATGCATCATCGAAAAGTGCAGTCAATCCGGGCAGGCGGCGACCATCCCACAACGCCGGCATCAAATCATATTCGTTGCCGGTTATCTTATACTGCATGGTGCCGCATCCCAGATAAAGCCCCTGCAGATTTTCATTGTTGGTCGATTCTCCGCCGAATACCCGGCTGGAACTCATTTTGAATGAGAAAAAGCGTTCTTTTGCACGATGGATAAAATAATCACTGCGGTAAAAGTATTTGCTGCCGGTCAGATTTTCAAATGTTTCCTGCAACGGCATTTGCAATGCTTCGTCGCAACTGTTGATTACTTTTGCGATATTGTCATACTTTACATAAGGAGCATCTTTGAAGGTCTGTCTGCCGCAGGCAAGAATATCAAACTGTTTTTTATAAAGAGCCCAGCGGACCCCCTCGGTAAAATAATTGCGCAGCAGCTCAACTTTTTCTGCCGGAGGAGCAAATTCACCCTGGGAAAATATTTTCACAGTACGGAGCATATCAATCAGAAAGTGGCTGCCGTAGTTCCCGAATTGCAACTGTGCTCCATGCTGGTGATAACTGTAATCGGTTTGTATACCTTCAAAACCCGGATTCATCCAGCACCGGTCAATTTCCGGCACATCGCAGATTTCCCGTTGATGCACGCCAACAATGATCATTTCGGAAAATACTTCATCCATACCGGAACGCAAAAGTTCCATGTCGTTAAAAAATATACCTTTCCACATCCTTACCATACCGGTGGAAACCAGATTTTGACCGGTAAATTTCACTTCCGGACAATTGTAGAATTTTTCGCGCTTATTTTTTGTAAGTTCGGTCAGGGCGATCCGGTCAGGATAAAAATTTTCATCGATTCTGTCATACTCAATAAGATTCCGCACCGAAATTATGTCGGAACGGTCGAAAATGTTCCGCATATTTTCCCATGTTTCCGGCGGTATCCTGCCGTACATATTATTCATTACCCGGATGGCATTTTGAGGTACGCCGACAAACTGCCACCACCAATTACGGTTTTCCGGCAGCTCTTCAGCCCAGAACTCCAGCCCGGCAATAATTGCGGAGCAGTATTTTTCTTCACCAGTGGCATGCCACGCTCCGATCAGAGTATGCAGATTGTACCAATGTTTCATCCCTGCCCAATTGCCGAAAGTTATATCGTCATACCGGACACTTTTGAAACTGCCGTTGATCTCCTGATCAGCAAGAATCATATCAGCTCCGGCAATATCAGCAGCCTGCGGCGGATTGATAAGGTTGTAATTTCTTATGACAGCGTCAATGACCGCGGGAAATGACTGTGAAGTAAATTTTTCTGTCTGCATGGTGTATGAAATTTTTCTGGTTGATAAATCTGGTATTTTTATCGGTTCTGCAGTTTAAGGCAGCAGGCGCAAAGCACCGGCACCCCGGAAACTGCCGCTTTTTATAAACATGATCTGTTGCTTATCACACTTGCAATGTGTATTTGCAATCATTACCTCAACTATCGGAAAATATAGCATGCATTTTTAACTTTTCAACTTAAAAACAAATTGGGCTGTTACAAAACCTCAAAAAAGGTGAGCAACAGCCCAATTTCATTTTTTCGTCCGGGTCACTTTGCCGGATCAGGCAGATCCATGTAATCGCCCAGAGTAAATGAGCCTTTGCGGAAAATTCCATCCATAGGCTTGTAGAATTTTTCATTGCGGCGGCTTGAATACCACTGATAGTTGTGGTAGTAGAAAACTCCCGGAGTATAGATCAAATACTCTTTCACCCGTTTATGTAATTCTGCCGGAGGAACCCAGTAATTGACCTGTCCCGGAATCAGAATGGTTTCCATACCTTTGGCTGCCCATTTTTCATCCAGTCCGTTACACAATTCCGGGATGTACGGCAAAGCATAAGTTTGTTCTGAAAATACCGGAACCGGATTGCCTTTACGCTGGAAACCTTTGATAAAGGCATTAAAAAGCCACACATTTGAATAATCTTCACTGGTTTCCGGCAGCATTACCGCCGCAGTCATTTCCGGAGAGATTTTTCTCATTGCGGTATTGGCATCGGCAATAAGTTTTACCAATTCATTGAATTGCCATGTCAGGAACTCCTGCCATTTCTTTGCTTTGACAAGGAATTGTTTTCTTGCTCCGGGTGCAACATCGGAAGCCGGAATTTTTGCATAAGCAAGAAAACTTTTGAAACAGTGGTCGCAAACGCATGGTTGACGGTTTATATTTGTCGGAGTAAAACCATCGCCCAATTCAAAGACCACTCCGGCGATTTTTGCCTCTTTGGCAAGTTTGGCAAATTCCACCATATTGTGCTGTATACCGGCCTTTTCGGAGTATTCCCGGTCAAGGTAGCAGGGGAATTCCCGCTCTTTATACAAAGGATTGCGGGGCGTATAGCGGTATTTGGCAATGGAGCCATCCGGCAGGACAAAACGGCGGAAAGCCGGATAAGAGTTGTTGATGGAAATATTGTACGGCGTGATGCAGAGGATGTAGGTTATATCTCTTTCGGCACATCGCTTACCGGTTTCGATGATCGTTTTACGGACATCGTGCGGGGCATAAAATCTGCCGTGATCGATTTGAAAGACCATGTGGATAATGGTGTTGATCCCTGATTTTTTCATATTGTCCAAAGCATCTGCTGAAACTGTATGGGTGGTCGTCACCCATGCGCCGACCATTTTTCTTTTACGCAGAGCCTGATGGAGTGCACTCTCCCCGGGGATCGCAGCATTATTGGCTTTGTATTTATCCCGGTTATTCTGAACATTGCTTATTGACGGTGAGGTCATGCCGAGGATGGTGATACCGACCCGGGAAGCGAAGAGCAATTCATCGGTTGCCGGCAGATAGCAAAGAGAACCTGCTGTCGATGCCGGAGCCACATCCCGGTGAGTGTACAACGGGGCGGAATCGGTGCTGCCCAAACGGTCGATTTCTTTCCATTTCAGCGGATCATCGGCATTGGCAAGCACTGAAACGTGTTTCCATCCGGCAGCATACAATTCATTGCGTTTGGAGTCAAGGGCATATCCCCAGCGGATGAGTTTTATATCCGGCATGGTGCGGATGATTTTGCCGCTTGCCAATTCATACGCCGCCAGCGGATGACCGAAGTAGAGAAATTTTCCGTCTGCTGATACTCCTATATGGTACAATTCCCGCTGTTTGAAATCTTCCGGCAGCGGCAATTCTTTCAAAGTTCCGTCATAGCGGTAGAGTTTCTGCATGTTGCAAATCACAGCAGTGCCGTCGGGCAATTCTGCAATGGCGGATTTTTCCAGCGGCATGGGGATCTTGAGATTTTTGAAACTCCTTTTTGCCGGATCAAATTCATAAACATTTTTGTATACCATCACCAGCACTTTTCCTGCCGCCGGAACGGCTGCCAGCTGCGGCTGATTGTAGGACAAATTCTGCGGACAGATGGGACGGGAATTAAGAAGTTCTCCGGTTTTCAAGTTCCATATCTGAAATCCTTCCGAGGTGATGGCGATAATGCGGTCATCCATTCTCACGGCATCATGGAGCTGTTTGAATTTTTTCTCTGCCGCCATCACATATTTGCCGTCAACCAGTTGAAAATGCTTTATCCCATATTTACCGGCAACCACCAGATTATTCTGCCAGACGATCATTTTCCGGAGGGCGCCGGGCATGGATTCTGCGGAATCGCTGCTCCAGAATGTGGAAGTTTTCCATTCTGCTGCGTAAATGGAGCAGCTCATGATAAAGATGGTAAGCAGTAAGAATTTTTTCATTTTGATGTTTCTCCTTTTTCACTTATTCAGTAGGATCCCAAGGCAGACCGAATTGTGAAAGATTGTGACCGACACTGTCTCTGCCATTCCAGGTTTCTTCAGTCAGATCTCCGCAATGTCCATCGACAAATATCATATTGGCACGGTCGTTATGGCGCAATACCAGTTTCCGGCGATCTGCACTCATGGTAAAATCGTAAGCAGTTATCAGGTGACTGTTTTTCTTTGCCCAATCGCCCATGAGGACTACACTGGACGGGCTTTTTACCTGTATCAGTTTCATCGGTTTTTCTCCGGCACTTTTCATATAGGTGCTGCCGAAAAGCCAGTTCATGCCGTAGTTGGTATCCCAGTAATCTTTAGGAACCTGATCTCCGGAAACCGACGGGCAGTGCAGAATTTCCGGCGGCGTGGTGGTGCGGTTTTTGTCTTCTCCGAGATAGGGGGCGATCAGGTGATGCCAGCGTTCTTTGGCTTTGTCATAGCAGTATAACAGAGAATTCGGCGGATAATCTTCAAAATCATTGGAATACATGAGAGTTGCTGTGCCAAGCTGTTTTACTGTACTTACGCAACTTGCCGTGCGTCCTCTTTCTCTTGCTGAATTCAGCGCAGGAAGCAATATCGCCGCCAGAATGGCAATTATTGCGATAACAACCAGCAATTCTATTAAAGTGAATGCGCTCTTGGGGAGAGGGGAAAAACTTCTTTTCACGGGAAAAGAGGTTTTTCCCCTCTCCCCAAACCCCACTCCCTTTTTCAAGAAAAGCGGACTTCTTTGTGATGATAAATCCGAGCCCCAGCGAAGCGACCCGTAACGGCGTAGTGAAACGAAGACGGAAGGGCGAGTTTTTTCGCAACCCGCCGAGCGGGCGGGAAAAGAGGTTTTTCCCCTCTCCCCAAAC
>JAZSIZ010000101.1:0-4293 GCA_045534015.1 Victivallaceae bacterium
CAGAGGGAGTATACGACTGTATTCGACCTCTGCGGCGCAGGAGCAAGGCGCGAGATTGACCACGATGCGCCACCGCAGTAAAGATTTTTCACAAAAATTGAGACAATAATAATAAAAAAACTCCACCGTTACAGCAACAGCGGAGTTTTATATCTGCCGATCTGATAAGTGATCAATCCAATTTGTTCAATTCCACTGAAGTGATTTCCAGTTCCCCGATATCATCCAGCAGATTGATAAAAATGGAAACTTTGTCCTTTGTGGCGGTAAACTGACGGCTCAAGGTTCTGCCATTGGCATTGGCTTTGCCGAAAAGGTTGAATTGACCGCCGCCACGCATCCAGACGGCAACCGTTCCCTTGGGGGAATTGATCAGTTTGTAGGTGACTTTGATCTCATATTTTTTACCGGGTTCCAAAGTTTCGACCCGGTGGATACGTCCCCAGACACCCACTTTTTTGACCGCTCTTCCCGCAGTTGCTTCAGTACATTTGATCTGGATAGGATACTCTTTGCACTGAAAGGTGAATTTACCCTGCATGACGTTGGTTCTCCACCCTGCAATGGAAAGATTTTCCGCAGACAGGCTGAAAACAGCACAGAAAACAACAGCAAACAAACAGAACTTTTTCATTTTTTTACCTGCTTAATCAACTTTATTCAACTCAACAGAGATGATTTCCAATTCACCGGCTCCTTTAAGCATATTCAGATAAATGGTGACTTTATCGCTTTTGGCGGTAAATTTACGGACAAAGGTGCGTGGTTCTGCAGATTTCGGTCTGCTGATACCATCGACAGTGGCACCGCGCAGCCAGAAAACGAACTGGGCTTTATCATCACCGGTGAATTTGTAGGTCACTTTGACCTCATAGCTTTTACCGGTTTCCACTTTCTCATGGCGCAAATATCTGCCCCAGATGCCCACCGCTTTGACGGCAGTCCCTGCAGAAGGCTCATCGCACTTCATGGAAATGGGATATTTGCCGGGATTGGTGAAAACAAACTTGCCCTGCATCTGGCTTTTGATCCAGCCGTCAGCGGATAATTCTGCCGCAGAAAGCATTGAAATTCCGGCAAAAACAGCCAACAACAACATCATTTTTTTCATTTTTACAATTCCTTCACATTGTTTTATTTTGCGGGAAATCATTCCCTCTGCGGTTAAGATACCATGCCGGAAAAGAAAATTCAAGTTTTTTCCACAAAAAATTCAACCAATCATCAGCAAATCACAATCCGGATACCGGATACATCTTTATCGAAAAGACTGTGATCTGACCGGTTCCGCCGAGCAGATTCAAATAAATTCCGCAATTTGCCGATCCGGCAGTGAATCTGGCAGTCAAAGTCCGCTCCGCATTATTTTCTCCGGGACCGGCAACATTGATATTGTTATTATTCAATCCGCCGCCGCCACTCCGTATCCACATTGCGAACCGGGCATCGCCTGTCTGCCGGAAATGCACTTTCACCTCATACATTCTGCCGGGGACGACCTTTTCATTGCAGAAAAATCTTCCCCAGACACCCTTGTAGGCATTGCCGCGGTTTTCCGCCGGAGCGGAACAGGTCAAAACCATCGGATATTTTTTGGTACTGCCGGTGAATTTGCCCATCGGAGTATTGATACGCCACTTGTTTACCGCCATATCCGGCACTTCCACTTCGCCAAGCGACAGAAATACCGACCGCCAAAGTCCGGAAGGTCCGCCATATTTGGCATCTTTGGTCACCCGGACTGCCAGCAGGTTTTCCCCGGGTCTGATCCTGCCGGTGACATCCACATCAAAAGGTTTTTTCCATGAATCGCCATCGCCTTTATGGGGAAATTGACGGCTGTGGATAAGTTCACCATTGAGATAAATTTCCGCATTGCCGTCGATTGCGCCGAAAGTCAATTTCATACGCTGGGCAGGATTGACATCTTTGACCTGAAATTTATTAAAGTACCATCCCGGGATACGGACTTTGGCACGGTTGGCGGTAAATGCGGCATAAGCTGAACTTTTTTCCATATGGTCATCAGTACTTACAGCCATGGCACCGGCAGGAATATTTTTGAACCAGTTGCCGCTGACACCTTTGTTTTCCGGATCGAATACGATCTGCCAATTAACCAATTCTTTGCTGTTGCCGCCGAGCATGGCAAGATGCATGGGCCATTTACGGGCTTCCCGGCTGTGACACAATCCGAGGTCGCAATAAAGAATATGCTCATGCTCTTTTCTGAACTTCTGCAACTTCACAAGTGCATCCGCTGCAGCGAGCGGATCGCCGGTTTTCTGATAATGGACAACGCCTTTCTGCACTTCCAGCACCAGCATGGCATCCTCGAAACCGGCACGGACAAACTGCACTCTTTTCAGTGCGGTTTCATCACCGGCAGCAGCCTTTTCTGCGGCATCAAGCAACTTTCTCCCCTGCGCCACAACATCCGGAGTAAACACCAGATGAGCAACTTCATAGAATGAACTGTAGTAACTGCTCCCTTCCACGCTGCGGTCATCGGTCTGATAACCTTTGGCGGTGGCAGCAATCATCAATTCCATCCATTTTCTCATCGGTTTTTCCGCTTTGCCGAATGCGGAAAGATACTCATTTTCCAAAACGGCAACACTCTTATCTTTGCCGCTGTAATTTTTGGCGGCGATCACATAATGGGTAATGCCGTTTACTCCGAAAATGCCGGTCAAGCTGTCATAATCACAGGAATCCAGACCATTATCCCGGGCGAAATCAAAACACTCTGCAAACTGCCGGTGATACATCAGCGGCATATTGTGACCGTCGTGGGTGAAATTGGGGCGGAGCATCAGACTGACACCGGCATCCGACCAGCCTTTCCACAAATCTTTGAACATGGCGATCTTCTTATCAGTCCACGGATACATGATCGGCGGACAGAAGCGCATGATGATACGTTTATTGAGTTTGACTTTTTTCGGAGCATCATAATAGTTGCCGTAGATACAGCCGACCATCCGGTTATCCGGGTCGATCTTATCCGCCTCTTTCTGAACTGCCAGATAAAATGCCGCATAACGGTCGCTCAGGGAGCCAAGTTCCATATACCAGTAACGGTCACCGGCGGCAAAACGTTTTTTCGCCCGGGCGACCCGCTCTTTATCCGGATTGTTATCCAGTGCCAGACAATTGGGGCAAAGACATTTACCGGCGGTATCATTTTCATTGACATTGAGCATGGTATGCGTGCCGCGCTTCTGCCATTCTGCAACAGTGAGTTTGACCAGAGCGGGGTTGCTGACACACATACTGATCAGATCGGGACGGCTGTTGAAATAATAGGGATCGGAAGTGCGGCTGCCGTCGGGAAGCAGATTGAATAATTCCGGCTGGCTTTTGCCGTAAAGTTTGTAGTAAGAAGTATAGGCGTGTCCGTAACCTTTATTGGTCAACGTATTAAAGCGGTGACGGCGCAGCCAGATACGGGTATTGCGGGCAAATTCAGCACCATTGGCAGGATCGTTCCACCCCTGTTTGGAAGAAGAAAAACGCCACACGGCAAAATCGTTGGGGGCATCAACGATATAGAAACTTGTTTCCAGCACCACATCGCTCTTTTTGGGGACGACCGTACCCAATTCGCCGGGCCAGAGCCAGCGGACACCGAGTTCACGTTCCAGAAATTCATAAACGCCGAAAAGAGTTCCCACCGGAATCGAATGGTTCATCGGATCACCCTTGCCGTCAACTCCGGCGATGTCGATACTGTTTTCACTGATTTTTACCAGTGCGCTGTTACCTGCAAGTTTGGAAACATCCACCTGTGCCGCTCTGCCCAGCCGGATGACCTGCAGTTTGCCGCCGGGGGCTGTAACGATGGCAACATCTTTGCCGCCAATCAGCTTCAGGTGATCGGCAAGCTCTTTTGCCGCATATTTTTCCACGGCATTGGCATCAGCGGGGATAACGATTTCCGCCTTGACCGCACCTTTTTCAAAAATCACTGCCGCCGCAAGCGGCAATGCGGCAATAAACGCCAGACACAACAACCACTTTTTCATAAACTTCTTTTCTCCTCATTCCCACTTGACATTATCGACTTTACCAACCACTTTCAAATCAACATCATCCGGTGAAGTTATCTTCTTTCCGTTGAGGGTCAGATTGCGGATGGGGATATTTGCAACTTTCACCTCATCGCTGAAATTGCCGAAAAATACCGGAAGTTTTTCCGGAACGCCCTCTTCGGCAAGCACCCGGATATCCTCAAAGAGAATATCAAATGTATCACCGAATTTACCGGTTTGTCCGCCGTAACGGTGATTA
>JAZSIZ010000108.1:0-7858 GCA_045534015.1 Victivallaceae bacterium
TGCTTTTGTGATTTCATTTTCTGCTCCTTGTTCAAAATCAGATAAAAGATTGACCTGAACATAAATATACACTTGTTTTTTGTTGAAAACCTTGATTATTTTGTCAAAAACCAGTAGTTTTTCGCCAAAATATCCGTTATCCGGAACGATGATTACGGCGGTATTCCCGTGGAGATACACCGAACTGCCGGGAAAACATTTTGGAAAAGTAATTGCTGTCCTGAAATCCGTATCCGGCAGCAATTTCCGAAACCGGAGCAGACGAAGAAATAAGTTCTTCGGCGGCTTTGGTCAGGCGCAGCCGTATAAGGTAGGCTATCGGAGTGATATTCAAGGTATTTTTGAATAATCTGGAAAGCGAAGAGACCGATTTCCCGAAACGTGATGCCAGTTTTGGCAAATTGACTTTATCCCGGGAATGTTTTTCCAGATAACGGATGATCCGGGTGATTTCTCCTACTTCGTCATCTGTCAGCTGATTTTTTTCAAAATTGCGGCTGATCAGAGTAAGCAGCTGAACAAAAATCACTTTGATCATCAAATCTCTGCCGCTGCAGCTGCCGGATTGCTCATGCACCATCAATCCGGTCAACTCCTCAACTTTCAGCATGACCTCCGGTGTCAGAGTCATGCGTTCTTTGAAGCGGAATTTACCGGTCAGTTCCGGATCGGTCTCAAAAAAGAAGTTGTAACCGTCAGTTTCGCTGATTTCATCCAGCAGATAGTGGAGTTTTTCCGGGCGGTAGAGCAGATTTATCAATTCCAATTGGCGCAAATTGCAATAACCGTGGCGGTCTCCCGGACGGATGAGAAAGGCATCGCCGGGATAAATGGCATAACTGCCGTCTTTGGTTATGTGTTCCCCGGAACCGCTGCGGACAATCACCAATTCATAAAAGTCGTGATAGTGGATGACATCCCGCTCCCGGCTGCTGGAATACAAATAGGGATAGACATACACACTCTCATCATGTTTGAAATAACGTGTGATGTCAAGTAAAAGCGGTTCATTATCAAATTCCATAGCACTTCCCTATTCCATACCATTTTACAAAAACGGGGCTACCGGCATTAATATAGCATAAAGATGATGCTTTGCCAATAGCGGCAATTGAGAATTAAAAAACATTTTTCCTGCCGCACATATTTGTAAAAATGTATCGGTCAAGCTATATTATGAGGAAGTGCCAGCAGCCGGTGGGACTCACAGCAGAAGCGGTGATAACAAAATTATTGCAGGTGAAATGTTTGACAAAATGGAAAAGATAATTTTTGCTTCAGATTTTGCGCCCATCCGCAAATTTGCTCCGGTGATGAAAAGTGAACCGGCAAAAATTTACGGCGATCTGCTGCCGGTTCTGCAAAGTGCTGATTACTCCATCGTCAATCTGGAATCTCCGCTGGATTCTCCCGATGGTCTGATCGCCAAAAGCGGAGCGGCATTTTCCGGCGAATTATCTCATGTTTCCGCTCTGACCGCCGGAAATTTCCGTGCCGCCATCCTCGCCAATAATCACACCTTTGACGGCGGCATTTCCGGTTTTGTCAATACTGCCAAAGTGCTTGCCGATAATCATATTTCTGTGGTCGGTGCCGGAAAAGATATTTTTGAAGCCCGCAAGCCGTTGACTTTCACCCTCCACGGTAAAAAAATCGCTCTCTTTGCCATTGCCGAGGGGGAGGATATGTGGGGAGCCGCCCCGGGAAAGTACGGTGTGCGCCCGTGGGAGGTGGAACTTCTTGCCGATGAGATCCGTGCCGCCCGCCGGGAATTTGATATTATTCTGGTGTCGGCACATTGCGGGCTGGAGTATCAGCCGTTTCCCTCGTTCTATGTTTATGAAGCCTTTGAGCTGTGGGCGCAAGCCGGAGCGGATATGATCATCGGTCACCACCCCCATGTACCGCAGGGGATGACCTTTTTCGGCAAAACTCCGGCATATTTCAGTTTGGGGAATTTTGTCTTTTATCAGCCCAATAAGCTGCTGCACCGCAAGACCGGATATTTTCTGGAAATCGGGATCGATGATTCCGGTATTTGCTTTCACCGGGCAGTTCCCTACCGGATAACTGATGAGGGATTGCGTCTGCTCAATGAGCGTGAGCAGGCAGATTTTCAAAAGCTCTTTGCCGAATTATCTGCACCTTTGCAGAATAAAGATTCGGCGGAAAAAGCGTGGCATGCGGTGCTGGCTTATAACGGTATTGCCGGATTTCAGGATGAATTGCGCCGCATTCTGGCAGCGTTGGAAAGCGATCCGGTGAAAGGTGCCGCCATGCTCCGCAACCGGGTCACCTGCATCCAGCACCGCAGTCAGTGGATCGACGGCACAAGCCGCATCATCAACGGGCAGATATCCGATGCTCCGGCGGAGTTGACCGCTATGGTGAAACGTTTTATGACGGAGGAGGTTGATTCGTGAAAAGGATCATTGTCTGCGACTCCGGTCTGGGCGGGTTGAATATCGCCCGTCGGATGTGTGCCAATAAAAATTCCGGTGGAGAGGAGTGCGAATTGATTTTTTTCAATGCCTATCCTGCCGCCGGAATGGGCTTCAACAAAATCACTTCCCCGGGAAAGCAGGAAAAGCTGTTGACAGAGGTGCTGGAAAGCATGAAAAAATTTGCTCCGGCATCTTGTGTGATCGCCTGCAATACTTTGAGCATCATTTACGAAAGAGCCGCCCGGAATTACACTCCGCCCTTCCCGGTGACCGGCATTATCGACACGGCAGTAAATGCCATGTACGATGCTTTGAACCGTGACCCGGAAAGCAGTCTGCTCATATTGGGCACCAGAACTACGGTGGAATCCGGCTGCTATGCGGAAAAACTTATCGACCGTGGCATCGACCGCCGCCGGATAAACGGTCTTGCCTGTCCGGGAGTTGCCACCTTGCTGGAATCCGATCCGTCATCAGCGGAAATTGCCGCGGTGATTGCCGGATTTGCCGCTTCTGCACCGGAAATGGCGGGCAAAAGGCTCTATCTGGCACTTTGCTGTACCCACTTTGAATTTGCCGGAAATTTATGGCTGGAAAAATTCAGTGAAGTTTATCCGGAAAAAGAGCTGCATATCATCAATCCCAATGAATTTGCCGCCGGAAATTATGCGCCGCAAAAGTGCCGTTATCTTTCCCGGATAGATTTTTTCCCCGGAGCGAAAGAGGCGATGGGCAGATATTTTTCCGGCAGTGCCATTTCCGAAGCTCTTGCCCATGCTGAAATCGACGGCGATCTTTTTGGATTTGAACCGGAATATTATTTATAATTGAGGATGTTGAATATGGATAAACCTTGTGTGGTGTTGGTTACCGGTGCGGGCGGCGATGCCCAGGGCTGGGGCAATATGCAGGTCACTGAAGCGGTGCAAGAGGCGGTGAAAGCCAATGGCTTCGACTGCCGGATCGTGCTGGCGGAAAATAAAGAGGAGATGATTGCCGGATTGAATGCCGGAAAGTGTTCCATCGTCTGGAGCGCACTCTACTTTTTTACCTCCCGTGAGGATATTATCGGCATCCCGCCGGATGCAGTGTGGGTGGCAGATGTGCTGGATGAACTCCATATCCCCTATATCGGACCATCCGCTCAAACCATGAAAGATCTGATCGGCAAATTCGATACGCACGAGATACTTTCCGGTCACGGTGTCAGGGTGCCGAAACATATCCTCTGTCCCCCGGCACCGTGCAGTGCCGTGGATTTCTTCCCCGCCTTCGTCAAACCCAATGGGGAATCCCGTTCCGTAGGCATCAATGAAAACAGCGTGGCAGAAACTCCCGAAGCTCTGGCAAAGCAGGTCAGATTCATTCAGGATGAACTTCAGCAGTCGGCTCTGGTGGAAGAGTATCTGCCCGGCAGAGAATACACCGTGCTGGTCATCGGCAACGGCAAAAAACGGGAGATCCTCCCCGGCAGAGTTACCGTCGATCCGCAGCATTACGGGAAATATCCGGTATTGCGCAGCGATCTGCGGGGCGTGGGACTGACCCATGTTTCTCTGCCCGAAGAACATCAGCAGGAGGCGATCGACCTTGCCAATGCCGCCTGCGATGCCCTTAAATGTGAAGACCATGTGCGTATCGACATGCGGGAGGGAGCGGATGGCAAACTCCGGATCATGGAGGTCAACGGCATTCCGGGCTTGAAACCGGTAAAAAGCTGGAGTCCTCAGATATTCACCCTCTATCATCCTTCAGCTGATCCATATACCGCATTGATCGGTACGATCGTCAGTTGTGCATTGGAGCGTGCCAATGAGCAGTGAACCGGTAATTCTTTTGAATATGGCGGTCGGCACTTACATGGGCAGGGAGTGCGAACAGCTCCTCTCATCTTACGCCCGGCGGGTAAGCGATGCCGGAGCGGTGCCGATGCTCATTCCTTCCATCGAAAAGCGGGAAAATATTGAAACTCTGCTGGATTTGGCAGATGGAGTCCTGCTGATCGGCGGCAAAGATTATCACCCCGCATATTATGGTGGGATCCCCCACGAAAAGACCAGTCTGGAGCGTCTGCGCCCCCACTTTGACATCGCTTTCGGTGAAGCGGTCATGCGCCGCGATCTGCCGGTGCTGGGTATCTGTGCCGGTTGTCAGCTGCTCAATATCGTTTCCGGCGGGAAATTGATCCAGCATCTGCCCAATGCGGATGAACATACCGGGGGGATTTTTCACGAAGCGCAGGTGATAAAAGAGGGATTTTTCTCCAGAGCTGCCGGTAAGATTCCCGGAGAAAAAATCATGGTGAACAGCTTTCATCATCAGGCACTTGATCCGGTACATACCGGGAGAAATCTGGTCGTGACAGCGGTTGCCTTCGATGGTTCCATCGAGGCGGTGGAACTGCCCGGGGAACGCATGGTGCTGGGAGTGCAGTTTCATCCGGAAAGGATGGATGATCTTGCCCCCGGAATATTCGGATTGTTGAAAGAGGAAGCTCAAAAACATAAACACCGGTAATGCCGGAATTGCGAAAAAATTCAAAACAACGGAGGGAAATATGGACTTTTTGGAAATGATGCAGAAACGCAGAAGCTGCCGGGCTTATGATCCGGCAAAAAGCGTGTCCCGTGAAGAACTGATTAAAATCGTCGAGGCCGGAAGACTCACTCCCAGCGGATGCAATTCCCAGCCGTGGAAATTCATTGTCATCGATTCTCCGGAAGCAAAGGAAAAATTGTGTGATGCATTGGTTTTGAAAAACGGTTCCACCGGCGCACCGTGGCGGCATAATGTTTCTGCATTCATCATTCTGGTCGAACAGAAAGCAAAAGTCATGCCCATGGTCGAAGAGTACTACAATGACACCCAGCGTTTCGCACAGGGAGACATCGGTGCCGCCTGTATGAATATGTGCCATGAAGCTTTCTGCCTCGGATTGGATACCTGTATCATCGGAATGAATGATCAGGAAAAAATGGAAAAATATTTCGGTATTCCGCAGGGGTGTACCGCCCGCATGGTGCTGGCGATCGGACACGCTGCCAATCCGGATGCTCCTTACAATAAGATCCGCAAATCTCCGGATGAGGTCTGTTCTTTCAACTTCTGGAAGTAAGCTTTTCCGCAAAGAAATAATATCTTCCGGCATCCGGCAGGAAGGAACGGTGAAAATTTGCCGAAAATATTTAAAACTCCTTGACGGATAAACAAAAGAGTGCTATATTAAATGCTTGTACGGTTTATTCCGGCACGGTGCCGGAGTAAATGGAAGTTCTGCGTATAAATAAACAAACCAAAAGAAAACAACAAATGCAAGAACAAAATTTCGCGGAAAGTTTTCTTGATTTCAGCGGCATGCCCGAGAGCATGGAAGAGCTGCTGAAAGGCAAGGAAGAAGTCGGTACCATCAGCAAAGGCAAAATCGTTGCCGGTAAAGTCGTCGCCAAATCTGCCGAAGGCGCCCGTATTGACATCGGTTACAAAGCCGAAGGTTTCGTCCCGGCTTCCGAATTCATCAACTTCGATGCCGTCAACGTCGGCGATGATATCGATGTCTTCCTCGAAGAGATCGAAAACCGCCAGAATATGCCCACTTTGAGCCTGGAAAAAGCCAATTCCATCAAAGCCTGGGAACGCATCACCACCGAATACGGCGAAGGTCATGTCGTCAAGGGTATCATGCGTCACCGGGTCAAAGGCGGTATCATGGTCGATGTGGAAGGCTTCTCCGCATTCCTCCCCGGCAGCCAGCTGGATGTCAGCCCTGTCCGCAATATGGATGACTACCTCAACAAAGAGTATGATGTCAAAATCATCAAAATCAATGTTGAACGTCACAACATCGTCGTTTCCCGCCGTGAACTGCTCGAAGAATCCATCCGTGAGCAGAGAGCTACTCTGATGTCCGATATGAAAGTTGATTCCGTCGTCAAAGGCGTGGTCAAAAACATCACCGACTTCGGTGCCTTCATCGATCTCGGCGGCATTGACGGTCTGCTCCACATCACCGACATCTCCTGGGGACGTATCAACCATCCCGGCGAAGTCCTCACTGTCGGTCAGGAACTCGAAGTTATCGTTATCGGTATCGATAAAGACAAAGAACGCGTCTCCCTCGGTCTCAAACAGAAGACCCGCAATCCCTGGGATGATGTGGTTGCCAAATATCCCAAAGGCAGCAAAGTTTCCGGTAAAGTTGTCAACCTCATGCCCTATGGTGCTTTCGTTGAGATCGAAACCGGTATCGAGGGTCTGATCCACGTTTCCGAAATGTCCTGGACCAAACGCATCAACAAAGCCAGCGATGTCCTCAACAAGGATGACGTTGTCGAAGCGATCGTGCTGGACATCGACCGCGACAGCCGCAAGATCTCCCTCGGCCTCCGTCAGAAAGAGCGCAATCCGTGGGAAGTTCTCGCTGAAAAATATCCTGTCGGCAAACACATTGTCGGTAAAGTCCGCAATATGACCAACTACGGTGCTTTCGTTGAAATCGAAAATGACATCGATGGTATGATCCACGTTTCCGATATGTCCTGGACCCGCAAGATCAACAAACCCAGCGAAGTCCTCACTCCCGGACAGGAAATCGAAGTCGTCATCCTCGAAATCAACCCCGAGCAGCAGCGCATTTCTCTCGGTCTCAAACAGGCCGAAAACGATCCCTGGAGCAACATCAACGATCTCTACAAAGTCGGCGATATTGTCAAAGGTTGCGTTACCAAGATCACCACTTTCGGTGCTTTTGTTGAATTGAGCAACAAAATCGACGGTCTGATCCACATCTCCCAGCTTTCCAACGAGCGCGTTGACAAAGTCAAAGATGTTCTCAAAGTCGGTGATGATGTCGAAGCCCGCGTGATCAAAGTCGATACCGATGAACGTCGTATCGGTCTTTCCATCAAAGCTGTTGACGGCGACTTCTCCGAAGCCGACCTGAAAGCTGCTGAAGAAGAGTACACCGCCGCCCTCAAACCCGGCGAAGCCATGGTCAACATCGGTGAAGTTTTTGAATCCGGTGCCATGGATGCTCTCAAACTCGACTGACTTTTCTTTTCACGAGAAAAGAAAAGTCAGCAAAAGAAAAGCGTACTGTCGCGCTGCAACAACAGTTGCAGCTTGATCGACGCTTTTTGAAAAAGCTTGGCAAAACTCCCGTTTGGATTTATTCTGAACGGGAGTTTCTTTTTCACGAGAAAAGAAAAGTCAGCAAAAGAAAAGCGTACTGTCGCGCTGCACCAACAGTTGCAGCTTGATCGACGCTTTTTTCAAAAAAGATATTATGAGAGACACAAGAGGTCTCTCATTTTTTGTCTGAAAACAAAAAGTGGTTTGCCTCTTGATAAAAATGGATTTATGTTAAATCCGAGAACAAACCAAAGTCGCATAGTGCGCTTTAAAAATCAGGAGGACAA
>JAZSIZ010000091.1:0-9711 GCA_045534015.1 Victivallaceae bacterium
AAAATCTTTACTGCGGTGGCGCATCGTGGTCAATCTCGCGCCTTGCTCCTGCGCCGCAGAGGTCGAATACAGTCGTATACTCCCTCTGCGTACTCGTCGCAAAACCCGACCTTGCCGCACGCTGCATCCACCGATAGAAAAACAAACCGTGATTTGACAGTTGACAAATCGCTGCCTGTGTGATATTTTTCATGCATTACAAATTACGTTTTTTGCAAATTTATATTTCAGTTTCACAAAATTCGGGACATTACCTATTTTTATGGAATGCGGATAAAAAAGAAACATTTTTTGAATGGATTTATTGCTGGTGTGAAAATCCGGTACTTGCAACTTTATCGATCATGGAGTATATTTATCCCGATAAAATTATGATAATGTAATATGGAGAAATGTTATGGAAAAATTATTTATAGGTCTTGATTTCGGTTCAGACAGTGTCCGGGCACTGCTGGTTGATGAAAACGGTACGGAATTATCTTCGGCGGTAAAAAATTATCCCCGTTGGAGTGAGGGAAAGTATTGCAATGCTGCCGCCGGACAATTCCGCCAGCATCCGGCTGATTATCTGGAAGCTATGGAATTTGTTGTCAGTGCGGTTCTGGTGGATCAGGATAGAGAAAAAGTTGCCGGGATAGCACTGGATACCACCGGTTCGACTCCTTGTGTTGTGAATGCACAAGGTACGCCGCTTGCTTTGCTGCCGGAGTTTTCTGAAGATCCGGATGCAATGTTTGTTTTGTGGAAAGATCATACAGCCATTGCGGAAGAACAGCGTATCAATGCTTGTGCTGCCAATTGGAATGGTACGGATTTCCGCAAGTATGCCGGAGGGATCTACTCCTGCGAATGGTTCTGGAGCAAATTGCTTCATGTTTTGCGCAGCAGTGAAAAAGTCCGTAATGCCGCATTCAGTTTTGTTGAACACTGTGACTACATGGTTGGCGTATTGACCGGTAATTGTGATCCTCTGACCATGTTCAGAAGCCGTTGTGCTGCCGGTCACAAAGCGATGTGGCATCCGGAATGGGATGGATTGCCGCCGGAAGAATTTCTGTGTGCCGTCGATCCGCTGCTTGCCGGATTCAGGAGCAGACTCTATCAGAAAAGCTTTACTGTAGATACACCTGCCGGAAAAATTTCTCCGTATTGGGCTGAAAAATTCGGTTTGAATTCAGATGTGGTCATCGGCGGCTGTGCGCTTGATTGTCACACCGGTGCCATCGGAGCGCAGATCGCTCCCGGAAGAATGGTGAAAGTGCTTGGTACATCTACTTGCGATATTCTGGTCGCTCCTGCGCTTGACCGCTGTATTCCCGGAGTTTGCGGACAGGTCAATGGTTCTGTTTTGCCGGGGATGGATGGTATTGAAGCCGGTCAGTCGGCATTCGGCGATATTTATGCGTGGTTCAAACGTTTTCTCGGTTATGCCGGAGAGGTTTCTCTGGAAACGCTGGAAAAAGAGGCTGCCGCTATTGCTCCGGGTAGTACGCAGATCACGGTGCTGGACTATTTCAACGGCAGAAGAACCCCTTTTGCCGATCCGACATTGACCGGAATGATTGCCGGTTTGAATCTGGGAACTACCCCGCCTATGCTCTATCGGGGGGTGGTGGAAGGTACAATTTTCGGTTCCCGGGCGATCCTCGACCATTACCGCAAAGAGAATCTGCCGGTCAATGAGATCGTTGCAGTCGGCGGAATCAGCCGCAAATCTCCATTTGTGATGCAGATGTGTGCAGATGTACTGGGCTTGCCTATCAAAGTTGCCCGTACTGATCAGGCATGTGCTTTGGGGGCAGCGATGATTGCTGCATGCTGTTCCGGAGCTTACGCATCCTTGAGCGAAGCAATGGAGGCAATGGGGGCAGGATTTTCAGAGGTATACATGCCGGATGAGGAAAAATCCGTGATTTATGAAAAATTGTATCAGCGTTATCTTGCGTTGGTAAAGTTACAGTCATCATTATGAAAAATTTGTGGTACAATGGAGTGGTTTTCGGTGAAACGGTTATGTTTGCCGGCAGCCGTACCGGGAAATTGATGTTTCCTGCAAAGGAGATTATCCGGGTGGAAAATCCCTGCACCGGAAAAGTTTTCGTAGAGGGAAAAGATTTTTGTTATACTCCGGGAGCATCTGAAATCACGCTGCCGGAGTCTTCTGCGATCCCCTGGTTTTCAGAATCCGATATCCATCCTGCCGGAAGTAATGTCCGTTTGCGTCCTGATCCTTGTACCAATGCTATTGAGGGAGCCGTAGATGGCGGTTTCCTGATGTTTACTGAAAGTGGCTGGTTTGCTGAAAATCAGGTGGATGTAACCTATCGTGCCATACATATCGACGTGGATTTTTTACCTTGTAATGAACGCATTCCCCGGTTTCGCAAATTGCTTTCAGGTGGTGAAAATATCCGCATTACTCTTGTCGGCGACAGTATCAGCGTCGGGTGCAATTCCACCAAATTTATGAACAAAACTCCATTCGCCCCATTTTATATGGAAAGAATTTGCGATTTTCTGACTGAAAAATATGGTTCAGCAGTATCGTTTAAGAACCGTGCTGTCGGCGGTACAGGCATTTTGCAGGCTGAAAATATTAAAGCAGAGTATCAGGCTGATCATCCTGATTTGCTGGTGATCGCTTATGGAATGAATAATTTTTTGCGGACTCCGATTGCAGAATTTATTGCCGGACTGCAGAAGATCATAGATGAAAACCGTTTGGTCAATCCGGCGTGTGAATATTTGGTTATCTCTCCAATGAGCGGCAACCCGCTCTGGAAAGCTACTGCTCCCGGTAATGATTTCATTTATGCGGAAAAATTGCGGGAGTTTGCCGCTGATGCACCGGAAGATGTTATCCTTGCCGATGTGAGTAAAGTGTGGCATATTTTTATGGAACGCAAAGGCTTTTACAGTTTGACCGGAAATGGTGTCAATCACCCGAATGATTACGGTCACCGGATTTATACCACAGTTTTACAATCTTTGTTTTGAGCATTACATTCCGCTATCGGCAGTTGTTTGGTATGCTGCTTCTCTGGCACGGATTTCTGCAAAAACTTCATCATTCAATGGTGTCGCTATGCCATACTTTCTGGCTTTGGCGCAGAGTGTTCCTGCAAAAGCATCCACTTCACTGTGGCGATGGGCAAGAGCATCCTGAAGCATGGAGGTTTTGACATTTTCCGGCATGGAAAGGATGACTTCCATTGCGGCAGTGATCATATCCGCAGTGCCGGAAATATTTTCAGCCTGTGCCACCCGGGCGGCTTCTTCCATTAATTTCCGGCAGTAAGTCAAAAGTTTTCCGTCCCGCTGGACTGCTCCGTAATCGGCATAAAACATTGCCTGGGTTTGATTGATACCGACATTGAGAATAAATTTTTTCCAGATGGCACTATCCATGTTTTTTGGTAGATCAATACTTATTCCTGCTGTGGTAAATAAATCATAAACCTTTTGCAGTGCGCATGTTTCTCCACCGCAATAAAATGTCCCCACTCCATCGTGACGGATGAAATTTTTTTCCCGCACACTGGCATGACCGAGAAAATATCCTCGCAGGACAATATTTTCCGGGAAGCGTTCTGCAATGATCTCATTGGCTGTAATACCATTTAAAAGCGGCAGAAAAACCGTATCTTTTCCGGTCACCGGTACGACATTATCCAGAGCAGCGGAAAGGGTCGTGGTTTTGGTGGCAACTATGATCAGGTCAGCAGCAGCCATGCCGTGCATCTCTTCGGGGGACGCAAAAGATAACGGCAGTTTTGTCCCGTTGAAAAAGATGCCGTCCTTGCGGTAGCGTTTTACTCTGGGCATGTCGGCTGCAGCAGTCAGAGTAACTCCGGCAGTTTTAAGCAGCTTTTCCGCCGGGAGAACTCCGACTGCTCCGGCACCGAGCAGGAAGATGTTTTTAAATTTATTCATATTCAATTGCTTTTGCGGTAAGTGTTTTCCCGCCATGGCAAATCTTCTTTCAGTAAAAACAAAGTTCCCCTGCGGAAAACGATTTTGTCTTCGATCATCCGGTATACTGCATTTTGCAGGGAAGAGCCACCGGGGGCGGGAGTCGTGCCCGGGAAAACCCGGGGCAGGGGATCGGCGATCTCATTTTCAGGAAGCAAATAGCCGGCGGTGTGAAATTTCATAATGTTGGATTTCGGCGGCAGATATTTTTCGTACACCGGATCATTGAACCAACTGGAAACGTAGATTGCTTTCCACGGGTAATCCGGATAGTATTCCGCAAAAAATTTTACTGCCTGATCGATGGAATCTTTACAGGCTTCCACTGTCATCGGACCGGTTTCGGGGATATGGAAATTGATAACCTTATCGCCGGGAGAAAGAATCCTGTTCCATTTTGCAGTGTCGAGAGTAACGATCCGGTTTTCTCCCAGTCCGGCAGGAGTGATCGGATAACCGGAAACGCGGTCGGTGTTTTCATTAAAAGTTGTTATCCATGCTGTATTTTCCGGAGAAGTCGCCAAAAGACCATCAGCTGCAAAAGCGGTATTTTCTGCGGCAAGAGCAATCACTTCACCATTTTCCCGGTTGCGGTAGACCGCTGCCGGATGCCGGTAAACAGCATCCAGATTGAATTGCAGTCTGCCCAGCTGGATAAGTCTGCCAAATCCGTGTCCGCTCAACCACACGGCACTTCCCCATTTGTGAAAACCGCAGAATCCGAAATTATTCCGGCAATGTCTTGCCCAGACACCGATGTCACCCATTGTGTCAAACATTGCCTTTTCGCTCCATGAGTTTTTCCGGAAAACCTCTCTTATTCTTGGTATCCAGTTGAGCGAGAGCAGCAGACGGAACCGGCAGGAAAACTCATCGATTTCTGTAAAAATTTGCGGATCGAATTTTTCTCCTGAAAAAAGGTTGTCATACAACTTTGTAAAAGAATCCAGAAGTTCCGGATCTTCAAGCACCTGCTTCCGGCAGATTTCCAATTCGTTACAATCTTCAGCAGTCAATCCGGCATCCTGCGCACAGGCAATGAGGATTTTTTCCGTCAATGTGCAGTTTTCCAAAATCATGAATAATTCTCCTGTTTTCCATATATAATATACTCTGCCGCCAGACAAATTACAAGCTGTCATGCCATTGACGGTTTTTGTGAGCAAAAAATCCCGGGAAAATATATTTTGATCAGTTGAATTCCACCATTCGTGAATCAATAATATTTCCGGCATCAAGTGCCAGGAATATATTGTATTTTCCTTCCGGAACACACCAATGATGTTTGTCAGGATGGAAGCAGGCAAAATCCCGCCAATTAAGTTCAAACTTGACCTCTTTGCTTTCTTGCGGAGCAAGTTCAACTTTGGCAAAAGCTTTGAGTTCTTTCACCGGTCGGGGGAATTCAGGCGTATTTGCCCCGGTATAAAGCTGAATAACTTCTTTGCCGCGGACATTGGAAATATTGGTGACTTTGACGGTCACTTCACATGCCGCATCGTAAACATTTTTTCCGGTTTGTTTTACTTCCAGCAGTTCAACTTTGAATTCTGAATAACTCAAACCGAATCCGAATGGAAAGCGCAGATCGGTTTTTTTCCGGTCAAAGTGCCGGTAACCGATGAAAATTCCTTCATCGTAACGCACCCGGGGATCGGCATCTTCCCGGTTGCCAGGGTAGTTTCCATTGGCATGACAGGGGTAATCATTCAGATTTTTTGCCCAGGACAAAGGCAATTTGCCGGAAGGATTGACTTCGCCGAAAAGTATATCGCTCAAAACACTGCCGCCGGCTTCTCCGGGATACCAGAGCATGAGCAATGCGGGGATGCTGTCGATCCATTTTTCGACATCCATAACTCCGCCGCCGGTCAGAGTGACAATAGTTTTCGGATTGACCGCAGCGAGGCGTAAAATCAGCTCATCCTGATTTCCGGGCATGGTCAGAGATGGAATATCGGCAGTGTAGAAATTTCCCCAGCCGAGAGCTTCTTTATCCGCGAAGTGAGTTCTTCCGGCACAGAAGATAACGGCATCGGCACATTTTGCGGCATTGAGAAGTTTTTCTTCTTTCTCCCGTTCTGCTTCCGGGGAATACCATGAGATGTTGAAACTGGCAAACTGCAGGACATCGGTGAAAAATTCAATTTCAATATCCATGGCATTGCTGCAGACTGGTGATACATCAAGCTTCCACTGCATGTCACCGGGCTTGCTTTCCCATCTGACAGTGCCATTGATTCTGATCATGCAATTGTCGCCATTCGGGGTGAATATTATTGTCCCGGCGGTATTTGCCGGAGGATTGAGTTTACCGGATATTCTGACTGCGAAACCGGATTCAGGCAACTGTTCCGACTTCGGTACATTATTACCGGCGAACTGGGCGGAGGCGACATTGAAATCCCAGATGCCGGACTGATTATGTTTTTCAAAAATCATATCTTTTCCGGAAAGCATTGCCTCTTTTGAGGGGTAGTATGTGCATTTCAGACCGTTTTCTCCGAAAAATCCCTCCGGGCATGAGGCATCCTGACTGAAGCGGATCGTGGGCAGATATTCCACCTCAAAGCCATGTTGAGCTGCGAAATTCTGCAATCCGGCAAGCGGAGTGATCTCTCTTTCCGAGAAGACAGCTCCTGAACCGCCCCGGGTACGCAGAGTACCGCGATGGTGGCGGAAATCTGCTTCCGGTCCGGTGATTATGATTTTTTTGATATTTTTCTTATCCAATGGGAGCAGTGAATTATTATTCTTGAGCAAAACGGTGGCATTTTCCGCACACTCTTTGGCTGTTGCCAATTGTTTGCTGTCACCGCAGGAACCCTGTGCGGTAATGCCGTCAATTGCTCCGGTACGGCAGAGCAGCCGGAGAATACGTCGCACTTTGTCATCGATCACAGATTCCGGGATCGCACCACTGCGGACAAGCGGCAGAAGTTTTTCCGGTTTGAATTGCATGCCGGGACCGGGCATTTCCAAATCAAGTCCGCCGAGAGCGCAGCCGATGGTGTCGTGAGCCCCGCTCCAATCGCTGACCATAACGCCGTCAAATCCCCATTCCCGCTTGGTTATCAGATCCTGTGTCATTCCATTTTCTGCGGCGAATGTACCATTGATCCGGTTGTAGCTGGACATGATCAGCCACGGTTGAGCTTCTTTGACAACGGTTTCAAATGCTGTCAGATAAAGTTCCCTCAAGGTTCTCTCATCAATATCGGAACTGCCTGTCGTGCGGCATATTTCCTGATTATTCAGGGCGAGGTGTTTCGGAGTTGCGGCAACTTTTTCCTGCTGGCATCCTTTTACATAACCGGCGGCGATTTTTCCGGCAAGAACCGGATCTTCTCCGAAATATTCAAAATTTCTTCCATTGAGTGGAGTCCGCATCAGATTTATTCCCGGGCCGAGAATGGCGGATATGCCGAGGGCTTTGCAGTCAAGGGCAATTGCTTTACCGTATTTTTCTGCTTCGGCGGTATCAAATGTTGCGGCGAGTGCCACTCCGCAGGGGAATGCGGTGGTATTTTCGCTGCCCGGTTGTCCGGTACTGCGTACGCCTTGCGGGCCATCGGTCATTTCCATATTGCCGATACCCAATCTGTCAATGGGGGCGGTTTTCATCAGAGAGCCGCCGGAACAGAGTGTGATTTTTTCTTCCAGTGTCATCTGCGCAAGCAGGTCATTGATTCGTTTTTCCATAGTGAGTTTTCTCCCCAAAAAAGCTGTTTTTTTACATTCGAGTAAATTTAGCACAGAAAGCTGTTTTTTTCAATAGTCCGGCGGAGGATGAATTGTAAAAAACTGATAAATATTGTCCGTGGAGGGAAATCGCTCTGCCGGATTTATATCCGGCAAGGCAGAATGTGAAAATTGTGTATTTATTTGTCATGCGCGCTTGAATTGAATGAAAAAAGGGTGTATTTTTTGCAAAAGGAGAATTTTTATGACTGAAAAATTTGAATTGCCGGGAAATGTCCGGTTTTCTGAAGATCTTGTTTATGTGGAAAAGTTGCGTTCTGTGATGGAAAAAAACGGCGGCTATTGTCCCTGCCGTATTCAACGAACCGATGAGAATATTTGTGTATGTGCTGAATTCCGCAGTCAGATCGCCGATCCGGATTTTGAAGGATTCTGTCATTGTAAATTGTATTATAAGGAGAAATAAAAATGGCTGTACTTCACTTGAACAAAGAATCATTTGATAAATTGACCGCACAAGGTGAAAAAATGGTATTGATCGATTTCTGGGCCACGTGGTGCGGGCCGTGTCAGAAATTGACTCCGGAATTGGAAGCTCTGTCCGCAGAGCATCCGGAATTGATCGTCGGCAAAGTCAATGTGGAAGAGCCTGAAAATATTCAGCTCGCCGCTTCTTTGGGAGTCAATTCCATTCCGGCACTTTTCTTTTACCGCGGCGGGAAAATGGAAAAACAGTTTGTCGGTTTTATGACAAAAGATGATTTGGTAAAGAAACTTGGATTGTGACAACAGAAAAAAGGAGGATGTTATGCAATTCTGGACAAATTTTTGGGAAATGTATCAGGATCAGATCATTGCTTTGGGAAAGGCTTTGATTATTTCGCTGGTAATTATTTTGCTGGCTTCAATAATTTCCCGTATCGTAAAGAAATGTATCATCAATGGTGTGAAAAAGGTAGACCGGCTGGATGAATCCACAGGAAAAGTTTTTGCATCAGTGTCAAAAGTTTTCATCTGGATTTTTGCATTGCTTATAATTCTTGATCAATTCGGGGTCAACACCGCCAGTATTCTTACGGTTCTCGGTGCCGCCGGTTTGGCAGTCGGCTTGGCAATGAAAGATTCTTTGAGCAATGTCGCGGCCGGATTGATGCTGTTGATCCTGCGTCCTTATAAAGCCGGTGATTACGTTGATTGCGGCACGGTAAGCGGTACGATCAAAATGATGGGACTTTTTTCTACCGAGGTGGAAACCATTGATGGTATGTTCATTATGATCCCCAACAGCGTTATTATTGCCGCTCCGGTGAAAAACTATTCCCGCAATCCCCGGCGTCGTGCAGATATTCCGGTCGGTATTGCCTATGGAGACTCTCTGCCTGATGCATTGACTGCGCTGAAAAAACTGATGAATGAAAATGAGCAGATCCTGCAGGATCCCGCACCGGAAGTGCTGGTTTCCGAATTGGCTGACCATTCGGTTAATCTGACTCTGCGCTTCTGGACAGAAAACGGAAATTATTGGAATGTTTACTGGCAGATCAAATCTCAACTCAAGGGTGCAATCGAAGATTCCGGTTTGCATATTCCTTTCCCGCAGCGTGTTATTACTCTTGCATCACCGTTACCGGAAGAATTGAAAAAGTAAATTGTTATGCACTGGTATTGGCTGGTTTGCGGCATTCTTATGATCCTTATGGAATTGGGAATGCGCAGAGGATTGATCGTGTTTTTCGGAATCTCTGCAATGATTTCCGGTGCGGCAGTATACTTTTATCCGGCAGTTGTACTGCGGTGGCAGATGGTCATTTTTGTCACCGCAGGCGTGGCATTGTGCGGAGCATGGCAGCTGTTGAAGAAGTTGTTGAAGTCGAAAAATAAAAAATCCTGAGTGTGACATCAAAAATGCGGCGTGTGCTTGCCCCCCGGCTTGCGTGCCGCATTCCGTAAAAAAATTGCTTGTGCAGTCTGCGCGAGTGTGATACAGAGCGTTATGCCTGTGGCATGCAAGATGTGTTTTTATGGGAGATTGTGGGA
>JAZSIZ010000040.1:0-7194 GCA_045534015.1 Victivallaceae bacterium
CGTTTGTGGTGGTGGTGACGCGGTCCGGCGAATGCGGCGGTCCCGATGACCATTACGCCGGCGAGTGTCAAAACTTTGGCGGTGTTTTTCATTTTCAATCCCTTTCTTGTTTTATGGTTTGATTTTCCGCACCATCTGTGATGCTTTCAACCATATAACGGTATGGAATTCCTAATTATTTTACAATTTTAATAAAATTTTAAAAAATTTTCGTTTTTCTTTATATTTTGCGGGAAAAACTGTTTTTCTGCTGACAGAAAATTTTCCGGCAGCAGATATTCTGCTTTCAGCTTAATGAAGCAATGAAAACGGCAAGAGCATCGTGCCAATCAGGCATGGGGGATAATCCGCACTCTTTCAAACGCCGCTTTTCCAGTCGTGAATTTTGCGGTCTCGGTGCCGGACGGGGAAATTCTTCGGTGGTACAGCGTTGAATTTTCTGATTTTTACCAGCGAGGCGGAAAATTTCTTCAGCAAATTCCGCCCATGATGCCTCACCTTCACAAGTGAGATGAAAAGTTCCGGTCAACTCTTTTTTTTCGAGGATCTCCCGTAGTTTTTGAGCTACAGCAAGTGTACTGGTCGGATTTCCTCTCTGATCATCAACCACTTTCAATACCGGGTGAGTGCCGTCGGCAAGTTTGAGCATGGTATGAACAAAACTTGGACCACCATCACCATAGAGCCATGAAATACGGCAGATCACATGATCCGGACACAGCTTTCTTATTGCTTTTTCACCGGCAAATTTGCTCTTACCGTAAACAGTTCTGCCGCCATTTGCCGTATCATATTCACTGTAAGGATATTTTGAATCACCGTCAAAAACATAATCTGTAGAAATGGCAATCAGCCGTATACCATATTTACTGCACACTTGTGCAACATTTGCCGAACCGGTTTCATTGATGAGAAAGGCGGTTTCTCTTTCAGTTTCACATTTATCCACTGCAGTCATAGCGGCGCAGTGAATAACAGCATCCGGCATATTGCAGCAGATGAAATCATCGATTGTTTCAAGATTTGTAATATCACATTCAGGCAGATCGGCACAGATGATCTCGCAATCGGAAAACTCACTTCTCAGAGTTCTTCCCAGCATTCCTTTTCCACCGGTAACAACGATTTTCATTATTTACTCCGGCAGTTGAGCATCTTTCAGCAGCGGATTTTTCATATCTTTGGCTGAAAGTATCATCTTTTCTTCAGGTATCTGCCAGTTGATATTCAACTGCGGATCGTTGAAAGCTATACCGCACTCGTGTGACGGCATATATATATTGTCACATTTGTAAGCAAAAACCGCTTTTTCACTTAAAACGGCAAAACCGTGGGCAAAACCGCGCGGAATAAAAAGCTGCCGCTTATTTTCACCGGAAAGTTCAACAGCGGTATATTTACCGAAAGTCGGCGAATTTTTACGTATATCCACTGCCACGTCCAGTACTTTTCCATAAAGTACCCGTACCAGTTTGGCTTGAGTATAGGGAGCTTTCTGATAGTGCAAACCCCGTATTACACCACCGCATGAAGCTGATTCATTATCCTGCACCCAATCGGCAGAAATACCGGCAGCAGAATACTTTGCTTCATTCCACGATTCAAAAAAATATCCTCTTTCATCGCCGAAAACATCAGGTTCGATGATTTTCACTTCCGGGATGATGGTATTTATTATCTGCATGAAGTTACTCTCTTTCTGTCAGACGGAGCAGATATTTACCGTATTCAGTTTTCAGCATGTGCTGAATTTTTGAACGCAATTCATCCGCAGTAAGCCAGTGATTTTCAAAAGCGATCTCTTCCAGACAGGCTACCTGCAATCCCTGTCTGGTTTCAATGGTGCGGATAAAGTTGGCGGCATCCATCATACTTTCATGGGTTCCGGTATCCAGCCATGCATGACCTCTGCCGAGGATTTCCACATGGAGTTTGCCCTGCTGCAAATATGCGTTGTTCACGGCAGTTATTTCCAATTCCCCTCTGGCTGAAGGCTTGATGCTTTCAGCGATTTTCACCACATCATTATCATAGAAATAAAGTCCGGTGACAGCATAATTTGATTTCGGTACTGCCGGTTTTTCCTCAATGGAAACAGCGTTGCCGTTTTTGTCAAATTCCACTACACCGAAACGTTCCGGATCACACACATAGTAACCGAAAACAGTCGCGCCGGTTTCTCTGGCAGCGGCGGCACGCACCAGTGCAGAAAGATGCGCGCCATAGAAAATATTATCTCCCAGCACCAGAGCCACATTATCATTGCCGATAAATTCTTTACCGATAATAAATGCCTGCGCCAGACCTTCGGGTTCCGGCTGTACTGCATAGGTAAATTTGACACCGAAATTTGAACCGTCACCCAGAAGTCGGATAAAAGAAGCCTGATCTTCCGGAGTGGTGATGATCAGGATCTCTCTGATTCCAGCTAACATAAGCACCGAGATCGGATAATAGATCATCGGTTTATCGTAAACTGCCAGCAGCTGTTTTGATACTCCGATGGTGATCGGGTGCAGTCTGGTTCCGGCACCACCGGCAAGTACGATACCTTTCATAACAGTCATTCTCCCTTTCCCAGACGTTCCATTTTATATTCACCGCTCAGAATTTTGGCACACCAGCTCTCTTTATTTTCCAGATACCAGAGTACCGTTTTGCGGATACCGCTGTCAAAAGTTTCCTGCGGTTTCCAGTTGAGTTCCCGGGCAATTTTTGTCGCATCGATGGCGTAACGCATGTCATGTCCCGGGCGGTCTTTGACAAAAACGATCTGTTCACTGTACAATTTTCCATCTTTGCGCGGAGCTAATTCATCAAGCAGCGAACAGATGGTTTTTACCACATCGATATTGCGCTTTTCATTGTTGCCGCCGATATTGTAAGTTTCTCCCGGAACACCACAGGTGGAAACCAGATAAAGGGCGCGGGCGTGATCTTCCACATAGAGCCAGTCACGGATCTGCAGACCCTGACCGTAAACCGGAAGTTCTTTACCGTCAAGAGCATGAAGAATCATCAGCGGAATAAGTTTTTCCGGAAAATGATATGGGCCATAATTATTTGAACAATTTGTCACCAGTGTCGGCAGACCGAAAGTCCGTTTCCATGCCCTGACCAGATGATCGCTTGATGCTTTGGAAGCTGAATACGGTGAACTCGGTGCATAAGAAGTGTCTTCTCTGAAAAAATCATCTTCATTTTCCAGATCTCCATATACTTCATCAGTGGAAATATGGTGGAAACGGAAATTTTTTTTCGCCGTTTCATCCAGAGTACTGAAATATTTTCTGGCAGCTTCAAGTAGCGTATAAGTACCGACAATATTGGTCTGTATAAATTCTCCGGGACCGTCAATGGAACGGTCAACGTGACTTTCAGCGGCAAGATGCATGATATGAGTAGGCTGGAAAGCGGCAAAGATCCGGTCAAGTGCAGCCCGGTCGCAGATGTCAGCTTTTTCAAAACAAAAACGCTCTGAACCGGAAACTTCCGCCAGTGAATCCAGATTACCGGCATAGGTGAGTTTATCCACCACGCAAAGTGAATCAGCGGTGTTGCGGATGATATGTCTGACTACAGCCGAACCGATAAATCCGGCACCGCCGGTGACAATGATCCGGTTACTCATAATTTAAACCGCCTTTCTACTGTTGCAATATATATACTTAACGCAGTTAAAATATCACAGCAAACACTTTTTGTCAAGCAGAAAACCTTTTTGGCAGCTTAAAAGTAAAAAAATCCTTCCGTAACAGCCTGACTGCCGCTGGAAGGATATAAAAATATTGTGTGAAACTAAATCGTCTGCGGATCGATAATGATCCTGCCGCCGCGGAATATTCCGCCATTTTTCAGGTGATCGGCAAGATTTTTCTGCAGTTGACTTTTTTTATTCCGGCAACCTTCAATACCGCCGCTGCCGAAGACCCGGCGGATAACGTCAGTCGATGTATTATCCGGACAGAGGAGCATACCGAGTTTACCGAATTTTACCATATTTGAATTGCTTCCGGCAAATTTTTCCATTGCAGCATCCAGAAACCATGTGGAACAGACAAATGCTTTGAAATCGTATCCGTCAGCAGCATAAAATTCTTTCATACGGCGCAAACTTTTTCTGCACTCCTCAATATCCATTTTGCCGTCGGCAGGGATATGCAGTGAAAGAACATTGTCCCCGGGGGAAAGAAATCCCTGCCACTCATCCGGAAAAAATGTTTCTGTTTTTTCAGCAACAGAGCCATCTTCACGGATGGGCAGAGCAACGATTTCAGCAAAAAGTTTTTTTGCCATTACTCCATAGCGGCAGATTTTTTCCGGATCACCGGTAATGAATCCGTCTTTATCCAGAGCGGCAGTACCGTTGTAGAGCAGCTGTATTTTGCCGCTTTTCCGGTTTTTCAGGGCGATCACATCCATAAAAGAGAATCCTTTATTGCATTCAAGTCTGCCGAAACGCAGATCCTGTCCGGTAAGGATCCTCCAGAATATCCAGTGCAGTCCGTGTCCCCACTCCAATCCCGGAATGCCGAAGTTGGTCAGGTGATCCATGCACCATATCCGGATGTCCGCCAATCCCTCATCAAGCAGGGATAAAGGGAGTTTTTTTGTCCGGAAATGCTCTTTTGCCAGCGGCACTGCCGACAGAGCCAGTACCAGAAAGAGCATCTCTTTACCCGGAAAAGAACTTAAAATTTCCGGCATTTCCGGAGCATTCACCAATTTTCCGCCGGTGAAAAAATCTTCCAGCACCATGGCAAAAAATTCTTCATGTCCGTTTTCTTCAAGAAAATCAGCATAATCTGATACCTGCTGAATAATATCTTCCGGCAGAGAAAGATTTTGAGCTTCTCTTATGACGGCACACTTATCAAGAAAATATTTACTCATAACTTTTCGCACTCATTTTTCAATTGCCTGTTTTGTATATTGCTGTACAGTAAAATTACTGTTTAAATGATGATTTGTCAAGTCGTAAACTGATTTTGTCAGCCAAAACTTTTTATTTTACACAATGGAATATCAGTGTCTGTAAAGCAGGAACTTCTTTTTTTCACAACTTTTGTGGTGTGCTTTATGCATTAAAGAAGTGCCGGTTTACAAGTGATATACTTGAGTTTCACAAAATTTCGGATATTATCCGGTATCTTGAAAAATTCCGGCACTGCATTATGTTGTTTACACTGAAAGAAGTGATTTCAAAATAGTTTCAAATTTACAGAAAAATTACTTATGCAGTATGTCGGACATTTATCTGAATCTGATCCGCTTCACTCCTATCTGTGCCGCAGGATCATGCCGCAGCTCGGAGCAAACGGAGAAGATGGATTCCGGGTATTTGCCAACAACTCATCCCACGCAGTCTATATTTATGAAGACCGCCGGAGCAATATCAAAGTTGTCGGTAAATTTTTCGCTGCCGGTGAAGTTGACCGGGAACGTGCCAGACGGAAAATGTACCGTGAATTTCATAATATAAATGAATTCCGCTGTCATCTCGGCAATTGTCACTATGCTGCCGGAGTCCTCGGCTGCCGGGAAGATCTTGATTGTCTGCTTATGATCGAATATTGTTACGGTGAACCGCTGGATTCAGTCATCCGGCGTGCCATAAGTGAACATAATGAAACTCTGCTCTATGATAAACTGCGGGCATTGGCATATTTTCTTGCCACATTGCACAACCATTCAGCCCGGCCGGTAATGGTCGATTTTCACCGGATCTGCAACTATTTTGAAACTTTACTGCACCAGCTGCATAACATTCTGACCGTTGAAGAACACGATTTTCTGTATCGCTTTGCAGATTCATGCCGTCATAATCAATTGATGTATCAGGATCAGGAGGTACTTGTCCACGGTGATGCCACACCGTCAAACTTTTTTTTCGGCAGTGGTATGCATGTCATCACTTTTGATCTTGAACGCATGCACCGCAGTGACCGGCTTTTTGATACCGGCCGTATCGCCGGGGAATTGCAGCACTTCTTTTTACAGCAGACCGGAAACAGATACCGTGCCGAACCGTTTATCGGTCACTTTCTCTGGGAGTATGCATCACATTTTCCCGACCGTGCAAGTGCTTTTGCTTCCATCACCGCCAGAGCACCATTTTATATGGGGATGACTTTGCTGCGGATCGCCCGCAACCTGTATCTTGGTTACGACTACCGCCGGAAACTGATTAATGAAGCTGTAAAAATTTTATGCCACATGCAATTGTAAAAATTCTCAAATCGGAGTACATCCCATGATAAAAGCTGTTATTTTTGACCTCAATGGCACATTGATCGATATTTATACCAGTGAAAGTGATGATAATATCTACCGGACAACTGCCAATTTTCTGGATTATCACCACATAAAAATCTCCCCCGGAAAATTGCGGGAGGAATTTTTTGATCTTATGCGCCGGCAAAAGGAAAGTTCTGCAGAAAAATTTCCGGAATTTGATGTGGTCAGACTTTTCTCCCGGATCATCGCTGTTTACGGCAGCGGAAAGTCCGATCTTGATCCCAAAACAGCAGCAACCATCTTCCGTGCCGCCGGCAGATATAAATTGCAGCTCTATGACGGAGTATTGCCGGTATTGCAGAACTTGCAGAAAAATTATAAATTCGCCGCTGTTTCAGACGGACAGAAAATATGGGCAGTACCGGAACTTCATTCCGTCGGCTTGACAGAATTTTTCCGCACGGTGATAATTTCCAGTGAATACGGTTTCCGCAAACCGGATCAGAGAATGTATAAAATGGCTCTGAATAAATTGAAAATATTGCCGGAAGAAGCTGTTTTTGTCGGCAATGATATGTACCGTGATATATATGGTGCCCGGGAAACAGGGATGAAAACTGTATTTTTCCGTTCCAATCAGACAGAGCAGTGTTTCAACACAGTGGAGGCTGATTATATCATATACCGTTTTGATGAATTGCCGTCGGCAATCGATTTTCTCGACCGGTAAAATACCGAACCCATTCCACATAATTTAACCCGTCCAAATTTTTGGGGTCACATCAAAACCGACAGCTCTTTTTCTTTGCAGGGGGCTAACGCCGCCCCCTGCACCCCTGCGCCCCGCTCGGCGGGGGGCGAGGTACTGTCCTGTGGTATGCGGTGTGTGGTGGTGGTTCGGCTCATGTGGTGCAATTCGTCACCCTCTGCCGCCTTTTCTGGCGACAGAGGGATTAG
>JAZSIZ010000080.1:0-8972 GCA_045534015.1 Victivallaceae bacterium
GGACAAGATAATTTACAACAAAGTGGCTCTTTTGTCACCCTTTTTTAGAAAAAAATATAAGGAAATTGCAGTTTTTGCAATTAATGTATTGATTATCAAATAATTAAAGGAATGTGTGTTAAAGAATTTTGACACTAACAATGCCGGGGAAAGGGAATGATCATGAAGCAGGTTCGACCCTTGCGGGTGAGAAAAATCTGGTCGGATAACCGGCACAATGCTTTTACCTCCCTTGCCGGATTTTGCGGAGAGATTTTTCTTGCTTTCCGTTCGGCAAGCAATCACAAGGCGATGGATGGAGCGATTCGCATATTGCATTCACCGGATAATGGGGAAACATGGGAGAGTGCGGCATTCATCCAAAAGGAAAATTACGATCTGCGTGATCCCAAACTGGTCGAACTTAACGGCATTCTGCATCTTTTCTGTTTTGCCAGAAGCAGTGATGACACCTTTGTTTCATATCACCTGACTTCAACTGACGGAAAAGTTTTCAGTGAATCTGAAGTTATTCCCGGTATGGGGTTGATCTGGGGAATCAGCAAATTCGGCAATAAAATATATGGTACAGATTACTACCGGGTTTCCAACGCCAATTACCGCCCCCGGCTTTATTCGAGCTGTGACGGAAGTAAATGGGATAAGTTGATGGATTTCCCGATGTTCGGTACTGAGGTCGCTCTGGATTTTGATGAAGCCGGTTTCCTTTATACCTTTATCCGGGATTCCGGTTACGGTTGCGGCTGTATTCCCACTGTTGCCCGCCTTGTGCCGCCTTACACAGCCATGCCGGAAGTTGATGCAAAGACCATGGATCTGGTCAAAGCGATCCCGCTGCGGATGGTCGGACCGATGATCAAACGTCTGCACGGGGCATCTTTGCTCATCGGCAGATGCTGGGATGGCGGAATAACGCAGAGGCGGAATATCAGAACCGATGTGTATATTCTTGAAGATAATGAAGATCCCTTATACTGTTTTACGTTACCTTCCGGCGGGGATACCTCTTATGCCTCATATTATGAAACATCTCCGGGCAGGGCGGTCGTCAGTTACTATTCTGCACACGAACATCTGATGGCATATCCTGTAGATGACAACTCCGGTCTGGTGGCAGAACACAACAGTTTTGCCGATATTTTTGTTGCTGATATTTCTCATAATTATACGGGGGAGGAAAAATGAAATCAACAGTATTGATATTTATTCTGCTTTGCGGGATGTTTCTTTATGCAAAGAATGTTGTGGTAATTCCGGAAAAATCGGTGATCCTTGTACCGCCGGGGGCTTCAAATATTGTCCGCAGCGGGGCAAATGAATTGCAGAAACATCTGGCTCTTGTCACCGGGGTAAAAGTACCGATAGCTGAGGGGGCAGAAGTTAAAGATGGTGTTTTTACTTTTCTCGTCGGAGTGAAAGCTCCCGGTGCAAATGCTGAATTTGCCATCGAAGAAAGCCGCTGGGTTGTGGACGACAATGCTGTTTATCTTTTCGGCGATGACCGCTTCGCCCGCCGGGGAAGTGAATATGCGGTATTCAATTTTTTGGATAAACAATTGGGAATCCGCTGGATCGAACCGGGGGACGACGGGATCGTTTTCCAACCGGCAAAAACATTGAAACTTGAAAGCGGCAGTTTTTCATGGAAACCGCAGCTGCTGGTGCGCTGTATCCGCTGTGTGGAATTCAAAGACAGCAAAGTTGACGGATTGACGGCATTTGACATACCACAAAAAGAGTATGAACAAAAGACCCGGGAAACCCGCCGATGGCAGAACCGTATGCTTATGTGCCACCGGACAAATATGTTTGTTTTCGGTCATGCCTTTACCAAATGGTGGGGCAAATACGGCAAGGAGCATCCGGAATATTTCGCAGTGAACCGTTCCGGCAAACGCGCCCCGGAAACCGGCGCAAAAGATATTTACGATCCCATTGCCGTCGGTGCAAGTGCCAAAACGATCAAAATGTGTGTTTCCAGTCCGGCTCTGGTCAGGCAGATTGTGGCAAACTTCCTTGCGGAAAATCCCCGCCCGGAATATATCAATCTCTGCGAAAATGATGATGTCGGCGGTTATTGCCGCTGTGAAGCGTGTCTGGCTCTGGATACCATAAAAAATCAGAATATGGACAGCAACAAAGCCGATCTGACCGACCGCTATCTGCACTTTGTCAATGCCGTGGCAAAGGAGACCGCTTTGTACAATATCAATATTTCATGGTACGCTTACAATCAGACCAAGAACCCGCCGCGCCGGGAAAAGGTTGCTTCCAATGTGGTTATCGGCACTGTGCCGTACACTCTGAATCTGGCTGAACTGGAAAAATTCTATGCGGAGTGGAAAAAATGCGGAGCGACCCGGTTCACGCTGCGTCCGAATTATCACTGGATAACGATGCAGACCGGGATCCCCATGGGCATGGAAAAACATTTTTATGACATGCTGAATGTTGCCATCAGAAATGGTGCTATCGGTGCTGATTTTGATGCCAGTCAATGTCACTGGTCACTCAATGGCATTGTTGATTACATACTTTTCCGTAAGATGAGCCATCCGGAAAAAAGCTTTGAAGAATTGGAAAAAGAGTATTATTCTGCTTTCGGAGAAGCTGCCGGGGATGTTGAGGAGTATTTCAAATATTACCGGAACGAAATTTTTTACAAACGACTCTTCCCGAATATGAAAAGTATTTGCGACCGGGGGCGGTTCAATAACTTTGCCCGTGGAGTGTTGTGGGATTTGGACAAATATTATGCCATTGCCGACTTTGATCGTACCGATGCTGTTCTGCAGCGTGCCGCTTCTCGGAAACTTTCTCCGGTTGAGCGTCGCCGGGTCGGGCGTCTGATGCTGGCAAATAAACACTCCAGACTGCTTTTTATTGCGGTTACTTCCACTGGTTCAGCCAAGATCAAAGCCAGTGTCGATCTGCTCAATTTCCGGCTTGAACACCGCAAAGATCTCTTGCTGGATTACAATAATCTTTTCCGCAGTGAACGCTCCAGCGGTGGAGTGGAAACCAGTGCCGCAATCACCTTGAAAAGCTTTGCAGAATATAAAGTTACTCCGCTTTTCTGGTATGCTCTGACCGATGAGAAAAATGCCGGTACTCCGGAAAAATGGCAGACTCTGGAAATTTCAGATGTCCGCAAAAAAGGCTTTTTACTGCCGACTGATTCCGCATGGGAGAGCATTTCTGTCAAGCATGCGGCGATTTCTCCTGAAACCCGGGAGAAGATGAAAAAATATGACGGTGTCGTCTGGTATTTCCAACAAATAACAATTCCGCCGCAGTGGCGGGGAAAGGAGATTTTTCTTTGTTTCGGAGCGGTGGATGAATCCTGTGAACTTTTTGTCAACGGTAAAGAATCAGGAGCGCATCCTTTTGTCAAGCCCACCGATTGGAATACGCCGTTTGCTCTGCGTATCGATCAGAATATCGATTGGGAACTTTCCCGGCAGACGATCGCAGTCCGGGTGACAGATACCAGCGGCAACGGCGGTATCTGGAAACGGGTGTGGCTGGTCAGAAAATAATAACATTAAAGAAAGGACTTCGGGATTTATGAAAAAATTTTTTGCTGTGCTTGTTTCCGCCGGTTCATTTATACTCTGTGCGGAAAATCTGGTAGTCAATGGAGATGCTTCCAAAGGCATGGAAAACTGGTCGGAAAATCAGGTGTTACTGATCGATGAGGAGGGCAACAGCTTCTTCCAAAGTGTTGCTCCCGGCGTATTGTGCAGTCAGATCATTGAAGTGGATCCCGCTGCCCATTACAATATGTCTGCCCGGTTCAAAGCGGTGGATAAAAACAAAGGAGCGCAGGTTTTATTCGCTATCCGTCCGCTGGATGCAGATAAAAAATCGATCCCGGCGGTCTGTGTCACCTTCCTGCCGGACAGTAATATGATCCTTGCGGCAGAGTGCAAAGCATCTGATACGGTTATAAAAGTCAAAGATGCTTCGGCGGTCAAACTGGATAAGGCACACATCGCTTATGTGGGATTTGATGCCAAAGCTGACTTGAGCGATCTGCCCAATCGCAATCTTTCCAAAGGTCAGATCTCAAAAATCGCCCGGAATGGTGATCTCTGGGAAATTACTTTGAAAAAGCCCTGCGGTATGAATTATCCTGCCGGTACTGCGGTGCGGATCCACCGGGAAAGTGCCGCTTATATGTATCCGGTAAAACGTATCGTGCTCAAAGATGATGCGTGGCATCTGGTTCAGGGCAGAACCTACGGAAAAGCGAAAAACGGCGGAGCATCCTCGGTCTATTTCTGGAACGGGACAAAATACATCCAGCTGGTGATCGTCCCGGGGCGCAACGGTATGGTTTATTTTGATGATGTCGTGTTTGAGAAAATAGTTAAATAACTGAAAAATGGAGATATGTGTTATGAGAAAGCATCCGTTTACCTTGATCGAACTTCTCGTTGTGATCGCAATGATAGCCATTCTTGCGGCTATTCTGCTTCCGGCGTTGAATAGTGCCAGAGAACGTGGCAGAAGTGCCAGCTGTCTGAATAATCTCAAGCAGATGGGGACAGCCATAAACTTTTATCTTGATGCCAATGAGGAGTATTTCCCCGGGTGTGTCGGCGTTACCGAACACATGTTGTGGAGTTATGCATTGAAGTATGATCATGGTGTCGGTGATGAAGTTTTCAAATGTCCTTCCGATTCCATCAAATATGCCAATCCCAATGGCAGAAGTTACGGTGTGAATTTTTACGTCATTCCCGATATGCGTGGTACATACGATTATCTTCCCTCTTCGGTCAAGCTTTCTGAATTGCGTGATCCTTCCGGTTCAGCGGTGTTCGCTGAAGGATGGCAGGGCAGCAACTGGTCAACCTCTCCGACAAGTGAAAACGGCAGTTGCAGCAACATCACCCGCACGCAGCTTTACAAAGGCAAAGAGGCAAATGGGACCAATGGTATAGCGCACAACAACGGCGCAAATCATACCTTTGCCGATGGGCACTCCGAACACGTGTCCAATGATGTCCTGAAAAGCGACAGAGCTAAAAAAATGTGGGAAGAAGTTGCCAAATGAGTTGTCTTGTCAGAGATCCGGAAAATATCCGCATCGGTATTATCGGTATGACTGAAGGGAATGGACACCCTTACAGTTGGAGTGCCATGTTCAACAAATATGATCGGGATGCGATGATTTCCGGTTGTCCGTTTCCGGTTATTCCGGAGTATCTGAATAATGAAGATTACAACACCATGGGAATCCCCGGGGCAAAGATCACTGCGATATACTGCAATGACCGGAAAGATGCGGAACATGTGGCAAAGTGTTCGCTTATTCCGGAAATAGTGGATTCTCCGGAAGATATGATCGGCAAAGTCGATGCCGTTATTATTGCTACAGATATTGGCAGTGAACATGTTGAGCGTGCCGGAATATTTATTGAAGCCGGAATTCCGCTTTTCATAGATAAACCGCTGTGTGACAATAAAGAGGACTTGGAATTTTTTAAGAATGCCATTGCTTCCGGTGCAAAGATCATATCTTCAAGCTCCATGAGATACTGCAAAGAATTGATCCCGTATCTCAATGGTCACTTCCATGAGGTCGGTTCTCCGAGGCTGATAACCTATTCCATGCCTAAAAAATGGGAAACTTACGGCATCCATGCGCTGGAAGCGGTTTTCGCGCTGACCGGACCGGGATTTATTTCCATCCGCAATACCGGCAGCGACCGGCGCAATATCATCCACCTGAAGCACAAAAACGGTTTTGATGTGATAATTTCCAATATTTACGATTGCAGCGGTGCGCCATTGACCATTCAGGGAACCAGCCGGACGGTGCAGATAAATATCCAGGATTCATATTACGCATTCCGCACACAGTTGGTAAAATTTGTCGAGTTTTTGCGTACCGGAGTGGAACCGGTTCCCTTTGCTCATACGGAAGAACTTATGAAACTGGTTATCGGCGGTATTGAAAGCCGGGCACAGAATGGCATGGAGATTGTTATATGAATGTGATAGATATGTTCCGGCTTAATGGCAAAGTTGCCATCGTCACCGGCGGAGCCGGGCGGTATGGTAAACAGATCGTTGAGGCTCTTGCCGAGGCCGGAGCAACGGTTTTTATAGCGTCAAGAAATCTGGAAAATTGCGAAAAGTGCGCCGCAAAATTCCGTAATGCAGGATGGAATGTCAGAGCTTTGCATCTTGATCTTGCTGACCGTAAAAGTGTTGATGATATGGTTGCGCAGATTACAGTGGAAACCGGTAGAATAGATATATTGGTCAACAATGCTGTTACCCGCAGTGCCTGTGCCGGATGGCTTCAGGAGTTGGAAAATTACGATCAGAGTTTGCATATTAACGCTTCTGCGCTATTTTATATAACAGCGGCTGTAAGTGAGGTAATGAAAAAATCTGCTTCCGGTTCAATTATCAATATAGGTTCATTCATGGGATTGGTCGGACCGGAATTTGCCAATTACGAAGGAACGGATATGGGTGGAAATCCTTCGCCGATATATTTTTATGAAAAAGGCGGTATGGTCAATTTCACCCGCTGGGCGGCAAGTGTGCTGGGTAAATATAATATCCGGGTCAATGCCATTCATCCGGGGGGATTGCAGGAAGATCATCTGCCGGATGCGTTTGTGAAAAATTACAGTGCCCGTACCCAGTTGGGGCGGTTGGCAGGTCAGGAAGATTTGAAAGGTATCATTGTCTTTCTGGCATCATCAGCGTCAACTTATCTGACCGGAACCAATATTCCGGTCGATGGCGGGTATACAGCAAAATAAGAAAGGTTGTAAAAAATGGTTTCCCCACGGAAAAGCCGGGTGCTGGATGTAATGCGCTCCGGGAGAAAAGCACTTTCCTATAAACTGAATTTGAGTTGTCCGAGAGCGGCTGAAATTGCTGCGATGAGCGGTTTTGATGCCATTTGGATCTGCCAGGAGCATGTGCCGACAGATCACAGTACCATGTGTGCCCAGATAAATGCTGCCAAAGCGTATGACTGCGATACGATCGTACGCGTGGCAAAAGGTTGTTACAGCGATTATATCCGTCCTCTGGAAGCAGATGCCGCCGGAATAATGATTCCGCATCTTATGAGTTACGCCGAAGCGCAGGAGATTGTCCATACGGTACGCTTTCATCCGGTGGGGCTGCGTCCGGTGGATGGCGGCAATGCGGATGGACTTTACTGTATGCTTGATTTCAAAGAGTATATCCGTTTTATGAATGCAAACCGTCTGGTGATCGTACAGATCGAAGATCCCGAACCGTTGAGCGAACTGGATAAAATCTGTCAGCTTGACGGTATTGATATGATCTTTTTTGGCCCCGGTGACTTCAGTCAGGCGATCGGGCATCCGGCGGAATTCGATCATCCGGAAATTGCCAGAGTTCGCAAACTTGTGGTGGAAACGGCTCACAAATACGGCAAATTCGCCGGAACAGTTGCCGGTCCCGGTGCATTGGGGGAATACTATGATATGGGCTATGATTTCCTCAATTGCGGAGCTGATGTGTGTGCGATTGCCGGAAATTGTTCGGAAATAATGAAAATAAAAAGCGGTTTATTTCAATGACTCATTTTGAAAAACTTACTCCCTTTGACCGGGAGATATGGGGCGAGGAGCTTGAGGCATTTGTGCCGGAAAAAGTCTTTGATGTCCATACGCATTTATGGGACAACCGTTTTGCTCCATCGGCAGATTGCCGTTTGTGGAATACTGATTTCCCGGCGTTGGATAAGTGGAGTAAAGAGATATTTCCCGGGCGTAAACTGGAATATCTGCTTTTGGGTTTTCCCCTTGCCGGAATGAAACTGGATGGCTTCCACGAGTTTATGGCAGAGGAAATTGCCAAATCAAATCTGCACCTTGGCAGTACCATTGTTACACCGGAAATGAGTGCCGGTGAATTGGATGATCTGATCGGCAAATACCACTTCTGCGGAGTAAAACCATACCGGACTTTTGCCGCCGACCCGGCGAACTGCCGGATCACTGATTATTTTCCTGAAGAATTGATCGAAGTTGCCAATGAGCGTAAATTGTGCGTAACTATGCACATGGCAAAGTTTGACGGTATCGCTGATAAGGAGAATATGGATGAATTGCAGTATCTTACGGCAAAATATCCGGGGGTTCGCTGGATTCTTGCCCATTGTGCGCGGGCGTTTAATGCGTACTCTCTGGGAAAGAGTATCTTTTTTCTCCGTGATTTGCCCAATATTTATTATGATCTGTCAGCGGTATGTGATGTTTATGCCATCTGGCTGCTTTTCAAACACGAGGATATAAAGCGGATAATGTTCGGCACTGATAATGTGATTTCCGGTGGAATGCGCGGCAATTATATCACCTGGGGCAGGGGGTGGCAATATTTCCCGGGGATGGATGTTCCGCATTGCTGTGGCAAAGCGACATTGGTCTGTTATGAAAATCTCCGGGCGATCCGCCGGGCGGCAGATATGGCTGGATTGAATTTATCGCAAATCGATGATATATTTTATAACAATGCCATAAAATTTTTTGATTTGGAGATGTCACGATGAAATTTTCTTCTTTGATGCTGGGGACGGTGCAATTCGGTATGAATTATGGAATTGCCAACACTCATGGCAAGCCGGATTATGAATCGGCAAAATCTATTCTGAAAACTGCGGTGGATAATGGTATAACAGCTCTGGATACTGCGGCGGCTTACGGGGACAGCGAAGAGGTGCTGGGTAAAGCGATCAAAGATTTGGGTATCGCTGATAAAGTGACAGTTGTCACCAAAGTGCCGCCGGTTCCGGAAAATGAGGAGGCCGCCGGATTCATCCGCAATTCGCTGGAAAATTCTCTGCGGCGTTTGCAGCTGGATGTGTTGCCATTGGTTTTGCTCCACCGGGAAAGTGATTTGCCGCATCTGGAAGCTTTGAAAAGTTTCGCAGCTGACGGATTGATTCAGGAAGGTGGCGTGTCGCTGGA